>DAOUQH010000074.1 GCA_030625645.1 Flavobacteriia bacterium
CCGATAATCAAACTAGTATCACCCTTTTTAAATGAGGTTGTTACACCTTTTAATATAGGTTTTTCAAATGATTTGTATATATTATTTACTTCTATCATTTATCCTAATAGCATTTGAGTTAAAAAATAATTTAGAGTAATAATAACAACACTAGTCCATACAACAGCTTTTGTACTTGCTTTTCCAACTTCAATAGAGCCTCCTTTTAAATAGTAGCCATAAAATGAAGGGATTGTTGCAATAACAAAGGCAAAAACGATAGTTTTTATTAAAGCATAACGAATATAATATGGTTGAAATTCAAGTCGAATACCTACAATATAGTCTTCGACAGTGTAAAGATCAGTTAGAAGACCGCCAAACCAACCTCCAGCTATACCAAGAATCATAGCTAGGATAATGATAAAAGGATAAAATAAAACTGTGGCAATTACTTTTGGTAAAATCAAATGATTTAAGGTGTTAACTCCCATAACTTCAAGGGCGTCTATTTGTTCTGTCACTCGCATAGTTCCAATACTTGATGCTATATAAGACCCAACTTTTCCAGCTAATATTATCGACATAAAAGTTGGGGCAAACTCTAATATTAATGAACGTTTTGTAGCAAATCCAATTAAATATTTTGGTATTAATGGATTATCTAAATTTAAGCCTGTTTGGATAGCAACAACACCTCCAACAAAAAAAGATATAAAAGCAACTATACCCAATGATTTGAGACCTAGTTCTTCAATTTCTTTGAAAAGATTTTCTCTAAAGACTGACATTTTTTGAGGTTTTCTAAAAACCTGTCCTAGCATGAGAAAATATTTACCTATGTTTTCTAAATACTTCATAAATTAACTATGATGCTAAAATATTAAAAATTGTCTTAGTTGAATTGTTAATCACTAAAAATATCAATTAAAACTTATTTTATATATATTTATATTAAATATTTAGATTGAAATAGCATTAAAAAGAGGGTGTAAATTCCTTTGTGTCAATTAAGAGTTTGACACCAATGTTTTAAGGTATAATACAAGTTAAATTCCCTAATGGATTAAATAAAGAAATTTTAAAAGGAAAGGCAAAACTTTTCATTATATAAATCAAAAAACTCTCTATTTTATAGAGAGTTTTTCTTCCTTAACAATAACAATTCTCCCAAGTTTTATTTAATAAAAACTTCTGAGTTTATAAAACGTACATTGTTTTGTAATATTGTTTAGGAAGAAAAAAAAATGATGTTTTTTTTAGTATTTAAAAAAGCTATCTTTTAAAAGTATTAGAAATCAATTAAATGAGTAGGAAATACCGTTTAACAATCTATATTGAAACTTTGGAATACCAATTGCAGGTTCAGTGTCGAATGTTGCAGTATATGTAATTCCGATAGATAGATTTTTAATAACTTTAAACATTATTGAATTTTGACTATAAATTCTATAATCACTAAATTCATCTAACCTAGGTTGATAGTAGGTCGTACTGGTAAATGAAATGTTTTCTACTGGAAAAACTTGGAATGTTAAATAACCACTAAATCTAAAGTCATCATTATAAACAATTTGTTCTTCATTAATCTTTTCATGTTCATACATAACCAAAGTACCAATATGAGCATCATATTTTTCTTTATAGAGAACTCTAAATCTTGGTCCTGTACCTATAAGTTGACGAGCATCAATCTTTGAAATAGTATTGTAATGAGTTTGCGCAAAAGCTTCCCAAACAATTTTTTCATTTATTTTATAGTTATATCTTAGGTGCTGAGTTCCTTTGTCAATAATATCTTCTTCATTAACTCGCTTAATATTTAAACTATTAATAAAAAATATTAAATGATTTTTTTTTCTGTATTGAACATAAATGGTGTTGCCTAAAGTAAAAATAGTACTGGTATTTTTAATTAATGCTACGTTAAGGCCAATAGTACCAGCAAATCCTGAGCTGTCTTTTTGTACTCTCATCGCTTCATGATTGATAAATTGAGCTTGTAAAGTAGTTGTAAAAACTATACTTAACAAAAGAAGGAGTCTTTTATTCATGGTAGAAAGATAAAATTTTGTTTAATGATTTAGGTTCAAATTACCTAATTCGTTTGAATCACTTAATTGTTTTATTCTATTTGGATCAAAATCTCCTTTTAAGAATAAAATAGTATGGTTATTATTAGAGTTGTTATGAATAATTAACTCTTTAATACGATCTCCTTTTTCTTTTGCTGAAATCAATACTTTTTTTGTTTCAGTATTTTTTCTAAGGATATCGGTATAATTGTTTGTTATTTTATTAATTTCCTGATTTATCTGTTCAGATTGAGCAGCAGTACAATCTGTAAAAGAAATAGTTTTGAAATCATTTACATTTTTAAATAAAGTATTAATCTCAGGTGAAGCATTTTTCACTAGATTTTTTAAATATCCAGGAACCTGAAAAGAACTAACGTTATTGTCATTTTTATGTTGGTTATAAAAATTATCAAAATTTCTTGAGCTCGAACATGAAATAAATATAATAAATATAAATATTATTCTGTAAAGTTTCATTAAGTTGATTTTTTAATTGATTAAGTTGCAAAAGTAAGCAAAGATATTGTTTTAAAAAAAAGATAAAGTAAAGCAAATATAAAATTTCTTTTATTTTACCTTTTTTTTATATAATATTACAAATCAAAACAATAATTTGAAAATAAATGGGAAATCGACAACTACTCGTAATCATTAGATCAGTTATAAATATATTTTGGATATTGCAACTAATACTATTGTTTGTATTATTTGTTTACACCCTACTACTTGTTTTAAATGTAGACTTTTTTGATGTAGATGTTTTAAAAGGATTTAAAATACATTTTTCAAAAATTGAATTTATACAGCCATTAATTTTTAATGGAGAGGAATATAATTTTAATTTAACAAATGGGGAGGGAAGGTTACATGTAGAGAATTTACAGCAAAACTTTATTTATTACAGACTCTTTGCAGCATTTATTGATACATTTTTGTATTTATTAATACTCTATTTCTTAAAGAAAATATTTAATAATTTAACAGATAATGACTATTTCATTCCAGAAAATGGTATTCTTTTAAGGAAAATTGGTTTTACAATTATAGCTTTAGCATTATTGCCTGAAATCATACATTATTTTACAGACTTGCAGGTGGCAAAGTATATTTCTATTGAAAATGTGATTCTTAAAACCGAATTTAACCTTGATGTTCAAACACTATTATTAGGAATTCTGGTTTTTGTAATAAGTTTGGTTTTTTTAAGAGGGATTGAATTAAAAAAAGATCAAGAATTAACGATATAATATATGCCAATAATAACAAACCTTGACGTTCAGCTGGCAAAAAATAAAATGTCACTTACAGAATTATCTGAAAGGGTAGGAATAACTATTGCAAATCTGTCAATTCTAAAAAGTGGTAAAGCAAGAGCAATACGTTTTTCTACACTCGAATTAATTTGTAAGGAATTGAATTGTACTCCTGGTGATCTATTCGAATATTCACCTGATTAAAACAGAATTTTCTTATTTTAAATTTAACATTCATACTTTGATTTTTATAAAATTATCGAAAAACGATAAAATATAATTGTTTTTCAATAAAAAAGCATCTATATTTGGCCAATAAAATAGTCTATGCCAATAATCACTAACCTTGATGTGCAGCTTGCAAAGAACAAAATGACACTTACCGAATTGTCAAACAAAGTTGGTATCACTATAGCTAATCTTTCTATTTTAAAAAGTGGAAAGGCTAAAGCTGTTAGATTTTCTACCCTCGAAAGTATATGCGAAGAACTTAACTGTCAGCCTAGTGATATATTGGAATATGTTGAAAATTGACAAAAAAGTTAAGAATAACTTAAAATATCGTAAAACAATAAAAAATTATTGAAAAACAATAATTTTATATATATTTGTCGGTAAATAAATTAAACTTGATATAAATTATAATAAAAATGAAACAAAATATTTCTTTAATACTAATTTTTGTGTTGTTTCTAAACACACAATTTTCACAAGCACAAGCACAAACTCAATATGAAAATCAAGAAATTGATGTAAACATTGATGTGGCAAGTTCCATGCTTACTGTTGTAGATCAAATTATATTACCCTCTTATTTATTTTCTAAGAAAGCGAAGAGTATAGAATTCTATCTGAATAAGAATTTAGTTATTTCTAAAGTAGATGGGGCAAAATTAGAGACCCTTGTTAATAGTGATACATTAACTAATTTTTATGTAAATAAATATAAGTTAGTATTCAAAAAATCTAAAGATCATTCTTTTACTATTTATTATAAAGGATTGGTAAAAGATGAAATTAAAAAATCTGCTGCTGAATATGCTCGAGGTTTTAGTGAAACTAAAGGAGTAATTTCAGAGAACGGTGTATATATGGCAAATTCTACTTTTTGGTTGCCAAAATTTGATGATGACAATTTACTTTCAACTTTTAAATTAAGTGTTACAATAAATGATGGTTGGTCTGTTGTGTCACAAGGTGAACGTACACAAAATGAAGTTATTGGTGGTAAAAAAGTAATTACTTATAACTCTCCGGAGCCAATGGATGAAATATACTTAACTGCAGCAAAATGGACAGAGTATTCTAAAAAATTAGGTGATGTAGAAGTTCAGGCTTTTTTAAGAACTCCTGATGAAGAATTGGCACAAAGATATTTAGGAATTACTAGTGGCTATTTACAAATGTATGAAACGTTGATTGGAAAATATCCTTATACAAAATTTGCTTTAGTTGAAAATTTTTGGGAAACCGGATACGGAATGCCTTCATTTACATTATTAGGTGAAAAAGTAATTCGTTTTCCTTGGATTTTATATTCATCTTATCCGCATGAATTACTTCATAATTATTGGGGTAATGGTGTTTTTGTAGATTATACCAATGGTGGAAACTGGTGTGAAGGAATTACAGCTTACATGGCTGATCATTTAATGCAAGAGCAAAGAGGAAATGGAGCAACTTATCGTAGAAATACTTTACAGAAATTCACTGATTATGTTAATGATGAAAATGATTTTCCTATAAATCAATTTATAAACAGGAATAATTCTGCTGAAGAAGCAATTGGTTACGGAAAAGTATTAATGGTAAATAATATGCTGCGTTATGAATTTGGTGATGAAGCATTTTTAAAAGCATACCAAAAATTTTATGCAGATAATGAATTTAAAAGAGTATCATTTCCTGCTATTCAAAAAAGTTTTGAAGAAGTAACAGGGGAAGATTTAGATAGTTTCTTCGCACAATGGATCGATAGATCAGGTGCACCAACTCTTGAGGTATCAAGTGTAAGCTCAACGAGTTTACATGGTTCATACAAACTTTTGTTTACTTTAAATCAAATTCAGAAAGAAGATGTATTTCATTTAAATGTTCCTATTGCAATTTTTGTAGAAGGAAGCGATCAAGTTGTTTGGAAGAAAATGGCAATGGATAAGAAATCACAAAAATATACAGTAGAATTATCTCAAAAACCATTAAAAATTGAAGTTGATCCACAATTTAATTTAATGAGAAGAGTAGATAGAGATGAGGTACCTGCATCATTATCTCAGGTTTTTGGATCGAGAAACTCTACAATTATTGTTCCTGCCAACAGCGAACATAAGGCTGCCTATCAAGATATGGCAAACACATGGAAAGCAACTCAAGAAGCACAAGGAAAAAAAGCAACTATAGTTTTAGATAATAGTATAGATCAAATACCGGTTGATCAATCCGTTTGGATTTTAGGGTATGAAAATAAATATTATGATAAGGCATTGCAAACTATATATAAAGGATCTTTTGCTCAAGCTGAAACAGAATCGATAATTAAATTATCTAAATCTGGAGCTTTAGTTTATGCAATTCCAAATTCAAAAAATAATGCACAGAGTGTAGGGTTTGTTGGTTCAAATTCAGAGGCTTCAATCAAAGCATTATCGAGTAAATTATTACATTATGGTAAGTATGGGTATTTAGGATTTGAAGGTGATGGTGCTAAAAATGTGATGAAAGGATCTTTACCAGCATTAGATTCACCTTTGAGTGTAAAAGTTAACGAAGGAAATGTAACTGCAAAATTAGCTCCGCGTAAAGCATTATACGAATCAAAAAGATCTTCAGGAAGACCAAAACATTAAATAATAATAAAACTAAATTAATATTGATGAATAATATTTTAAAATTTTCAATTGTACTTGGATTATCAACAATGGTAATGGCATCATGTACAGATAATAAAAAAGAGAAGGTTGAACAAGCTGATAATAATGAGGTTGTTGCCAAAAAAGTAGAAGAAGTTAAAGAGTTTCCAATTACAAAAATTCCAAATGTTACGAATGGTGCGGAAGCTTACTTTTCACCTGATGGAAAAGCGATAATCTTTAATGGAAAAATGGGAAAAGATTCTACACATTATGTTTATACCGTAAATATTGATGGAACAGATCTTAAAAAGATAAATGGAATTGGTGATGATGCATGTTCGCACTACACACCTGACGGCAAAAATTTAATTTGGACATCAACTCGTGATAATCTTGATATGCACAGAGGTAATTATTCTGATCCTAAAGATTATCCACAAGGAGCAGAGTTATATATGAGTGATCTTAATGGAGGTAATATTGTAAGGTTAACGAATAATAAAAAATATGATGCTGAGGTTGGAATTAGTCCTAACGGAAAAATAATCTTATTTAGTCGTCAAAATGATAAAAATGAAATTGATCTTTGGACTATGAATCCTGATGGAAGTGGCCAAAAACAAATCACTTTTACTCCTGATTTACAAGAAGGAGGTGCATTTATAATGGGAGATAATACAACAATTTTATATCGTGCATGGAAAAAATCAGAAGAAGGTCAAGATAAAAAAGATATGCACTTATTTACTGTTGATGTAGATGGAAAAAATATGAAGCAAATTTCACATAAAAGCGGAACACATTGGGCACCATTCCCTGCGCCAGATGGAGATCATTTTGCCTATGTAACAGTTTTCCCGCCTCATAACTACGAAATAATGTTACGTAGTTTAAAAACAGGAGAAGAGCAAAGATTAACAAATAACAAAGGATTTGATGGCTTTCCAGCATTTTCACCTGATGGAAAAACAATTTCTTTTTCATCTAGTAGGAATAATGAAAAAGGTAATCGTTCATTGAAATTATATACAATGGATGTAAGTTCATTAAATTTAGGAGAAATAAAATAAAATATAAATTAATATAAAAGAAATTCCTCTTTTATTGGGGATTTAGTGAATATGAAAATTTTCAAACACATATATTTAGCATTAGCAACTGTTGCGATAGCCGGATTTACATCGTGTAAACAAAATACAAATCAAGAAATAACAGTAGTTGATTTAACAGAGAGTTTAGCATATTTAGCTTCCGATTCTTTACAAGGAAGATTACCAGGGAGTCCGGGAGGAATTTTAGCAGGAGAGTATATTGCCGAAGAATTTAAAACTTATGGTGTTAAGCCTGGAGGGGAACAAGGATATTTTCAAAACTTTGAAGTAGTAACTAAAACTGAAGCAACTGCTGAAGATAATTTATTAAAAGTTGGTGATATTATTGCCGAAATCAATAAGGATTATATACCATTTAGTTATTCTGAAAACTCTACACTTAACGCAGATGTAGTATTTGCAGGATATGGTTTTGATATTGATTTAGATAGTTTAAAATGGAATGATTATAAAGGAGTTGATGTAAAAGATAAATGGGTTTTAATTTTAAGAAATGATCCCGAGATAAGAAATCCAAATAGTAAGTTTATTCCTTATTCTGGTGAAAAATCAAAAGTTTTAACTGCAAAGGAAAAAGGAGCAAAAGGAATTTTATTAGTTGCAGGAACTAAAGTATCTAGAAAAGATAAATTGGTTGATTTAGTAATTGATCAAACGGAGTCAAATTTAGGTATTCCTGCATTTAATGTAAGTCGTGATTTTGCTAATAAAATATTAGCAAAATCGGGTAAAACAATTAAAGAATTAGAAAGTGGTCTGGTTAAAAAAATGCAAGCAAATTCTTTTGATATTAATGTAAAATTGGAAGGAACTTCAAAAGTAGTTTTTCAAAAAACCAATACAAGAAATGTTATTGGAATCATAGAAGGATCAGATCCAAAATTAAAGAAAGAGTATGTAGTTATTGGAGCACATTTTGACCATTTAGGTTGGGGTGGGCCAACAACTTCATCACGTGAACCCGAATTGCATGAAATTCATTATGGAGCAGATGATAATGGATCAGGAGTTTCCGGAATATTGGAAATGACAGAAAAGCTAGCAAATGCAAAGTTGAGGAGAAGTGTTATTATTATTGCTTTTGGCGCAGAAGAGATTGGTACAATTGGGTCTAAATACTTTACAATGCATCCAACAATTGAAAAAGAAAGTATTGTAGCAATGGTAAATTTAGATATGGTTGGGAGATTAAAAGATACTAAAGAAGTAACAGTAAGTGGTGTTGGAACTTCAAAAGAAGGAGAAGAATTACTGAATAAAGTTTTAGACGAAAAAGAAAGAGATTTGGTTTTGGGTGTTGAATATAATGGTTTTGGTCCTTCTGATCATGCAAATTTTTATGTGGAAGATGTGCCGGTATTCTTCTTTAATACTGGTGCGCATGAAGATTATCATACTCCGAGAGATGTAATTGAAAAAATTAATTTCGATGGATTAAAAAGAGTTACAGAATATGCTTATGATTTTTCTTTAAATTTAATCAATTCAGACACAAAACTAACATTTCAAGAAGCTGGTCCAAAAGGAAGAGCAAAGAATACTCGTAGTGGAAAAGTTAAATTGGGTATTATGCCAAACTTTGGCAAATCTGAAGAAGATGGATTAAGAGTTGATGGTGTAACTAAAGGATCTGCTGCAGAAAGAGGAGGTGTTCAAAAGAAAGATGTAATTGTTGGTATTGCTGGAAAAGAAGTTCATAATATATATGAATATATGGCAAGAATGACAAAAGTAAGACCAGGACAAACAATTAATGTTGACGTTATGCGTAACGGTGAGAAAAAAGTATTGATTATTCAATTAGATCAAGATTAATTAATGTTAATTCTTTTAGAATAATTAAAAAAAAATAACACGATTAATCAGAATGTGATAATAATCACATAAGGGTTATAATTTATACTAAATTCGTTATTAATAGTTTATCAAAATAATTATTTTTGATAATCATAAATTTTAAAATAAACATAATCTAAATAAATAAAATGAGAAAATTAAATTTAACAATTGTAGCAATTATCGCATTTGTAAGTATATCTTTTGCACAAGGAAAACCTGCTTACCTTTTATATAATAATAAAGGAGAAATGGCAAGTTATGATTTTATGATTAAAGATTTAGCAGATAGTGATATGGTATTTTTTGGAGAATATCATACCAATCCAATTTCACATTGGATGCAAATTGAAATGGCGAAAAGTTTTTATGAGGTTAAGGGCGAAAAATTAGTTTTTGGAGCAGAGATGTTTGAAAGTCCAAATCAATTATTACTAAATGAATATTTAGCAGGGTTTTATTCAGAAGAGAAAATGTTACCAGAAATGACTCAGCTATGGAAAAATTATAAAACAGATTATAAACCTTTGGTTGAATTTGCTAAAGAGAATAATTTAAAATTTATCGCAACAAATATTCCTAGAAGATATGCATCAATGATTAATAAAGGAGGGATTGAAGTATTGAAAAAATTAAGTCCAGAAGCTAAGGCACTAATTGGTCCTGACCTTGTAAAGTATTTTGATGCTGACGTATATGCAGATATGAAAGATAAAATGGGAGGACATGTGCCACCAAATATGCTAAATATCCAAACAGCACAAGCTGGAAAAGATGCAACTATGGCACATTTTTCAGTTAAGAATTTTAATAAAGGAGATTTATTTTTTCATATGGATGGGGCTTATCATTCCGATAATAAAAGAGGAATTATCTGGTGGATAAATAAAATACAACCTGGATTAAATATTAAATCTATTACAACTGTATTGCAAAGTGAATGGGATGAAATGACCAAAGAAGAAAAGAAATCTATAGCAGAATATATCATTGTAGTTGCAGATAATATGACACAAACAAAAAGATAATATTACAACCCAAGATTCTCAAAATTATGAAGTCAAAGTTTAACCATTTCGTTGTATTATTAGGATTAATCTTTTTTTTAGGGTTTAATTCTTATGGACAAAATACGAGCATTAAAACTATTAATACCGATAGTGAAAAGCCTGTTCTGTATGCAGAAATAGTTTTAAATAAAATTGATGGTACATTTATTAAAGGTATGACAACTGATAATAATGGAGTGGCAAACTTTGATTTGAGTCAAACGGTTAATTATCAAGTATTATTTCTTGGTTATGAAACCCAAGAAGGTCAGATTAGTCCTGGCGAGCATTTAACATTAGAGTTAAAAGAAGAATTTGATATGTTGGATAATGTTGTTGTTACAGGTCAATATACTCCGAAAAAAGCAGATCAGTCAATTTATAAAATTGATGTTGTTGACTCGCGCCAAATGGAGCAACGTGGTGTAAATAATCTAGCAGATGCTTTAAGTTTAGAAACAAATATTAATATAAAATCTGATCCAACAACAGGTACATCGATAGAAATTCAAGGGATGAGCGATGAAGCTGTTAAATATT
>DAOUQH010000046.1 GCA_030625645.1 Flavobacteriia bacterium
ATGTTGTTTGATTTTGCCGAAAGGATAAAAATTCATTTACCTAATAAAGTTTTCTTACATTCGTTAAAACTATATGAAACAGCCAATTCTTATGCTGAGTGGTTTGCTGATGATCAGAGATAATATTAATATTATGAAAGCAGTAAATTTTGAATATAATATTTGAATGAATAAAACCAAAAAAATATACTTTGCATCTGATCAGCATTTTGGAATTCCAAATCTTGAAAAAAGTCAAGATAGAGAAAGAAAATTTATTCGTTGGCTCGATGAAGTAAAACAAGATGCCGAAGCTATTTTTATTCTTGGTGATCTTTTCGATTTTTGGTTTGAATATAAAAAAGTTGTTCCAAAAGGATTTGTAAGGGTTTTAGGTAAACTTGCCGAAATTCGTGATCTTGGAATTCCGATTTATTTTTTTATTGGAAATCATGATTTATGGATGCATGATTATTTTGAAACAGAATTGAATATTCCAACGTTTAAAAAAGCAAAAGAATTTACGTTTAATAATAAGACTTTTTTAATTGGTCATGGAGATGGTTTAGGACCTGGAGATAAAAGTTATAAACGGATGAAAAAAGTATTTACACATCCGTTTTCAAAATGGTTATATCGCTGGTTACATCCAGATATTGGAGTTTGGTTAGCACAATATTTTTCTACTCAAAACAAGTTGATATCCGGCGAAGATGATATAAAATTTTTAGGAGAAGATAAAGAAATGTTGATTCAGTATGCTAAAAAGAAATTAGAAACAAAACATTATGATTTTTTTATTTTTGGGCATAGACATTTACCTATGGAAATAAATATTGGAAAAAGCAGCAAATATGTAAACACCGGAGATTGGATTAAATATTTTACTTATGCTGTTTTTGATGGTGAGAATTTAGATTTGAAAACGTATAAAAAATAACTAACTAAAATTGGTATAATTTTATTAATATGGAAACCTTACTCGGACTTATACTTGGCGCAGTCATTACTTATTTGGTGTTGAATTATATAAAGATTCAAACTCGCAAAGATAGAACCAATGAGCAATCTGCAATATTAATGGAAAAGATTAGAAAAGTGTGGAAGCTTATTACCGTAGAAGGTGAATTTGCCGAAATATATCATTACGAAAATGTAAAAGAACATTTTTTAAACATGATTACAAGCAAGAAAAAAGCCATAATTTTAATTAATGCCAAAGCACATATAGGATTTGATCTTTCGAAAATTGAAATGGAAGCAAATAATGAAAAGAAAACAATTAAACTTACTAAATTTCCACAACCCGAAGTTTTAAGTGTGGATACCGATTTTAAGTACTATGATAAAAAAGACGGCTTTTTTAATAAATTCGACTCAACAGATCTTACCGACCTAAATATTAAAGCTAAAGAACATGTTTTATCTAAAATTCCAGACAGTGGATTGTTGGAAACTGCAAAAAATGAAGCATTAGAAGCAGTTTTGATGATGCAAACAATGGTAGAGACTATTGGGTGGACCCTTGATTATCAGGATCTTTTGCTTTCTAAACAAGATAAAATAAAGATAGAAAATTCTACTACTAAAAAACTTTCTAATTAAATGTAATTCTAGTTACACTCTATACTCTCAGGTAGTTATAATTTTGTCCTCGAAATAATAATAAAAATAATTATTACTAATATGAATATAGATATCAGTTTTGATGCTTCAGGAAAAATAATTCCATCTTTTCAAGGAAGAGAGATTACTATGGATGAGTCTCCATATATGATCTATTTAGCAACAACAGGAATGTGTTCTGCAGTTTATGTAAGAGCATTTTTAACACAAAGAGGAATGTCTTTAGAAGATGTGTCTCTTACACAATTGATGACATATAACCGTATGACAAATATGGTTGAAAATATTGAAGTAAAAGTAAGTTTACCGGAAACTTTCCCAACAAAGTATAATAAAGCAATTAAGGCGGTTGTTGATCAATGCCCAGTTAAAAAGCATATGATTGAACCACCTACTGTAACGGTAACTACTAATTTAGATGTTGAAGTAAATGCATAGGGATATGCAGAATGATGATTAAGTTAAGCAAAAAAAAGCTCTTTCGTACGAAGGAGCTTTTTTTTGCTTAAAAAAGGAGTTTTATAATGTTAACTTTTTGAATTGATTTACATTAATAAGTATATTTTTAAAATTCATGAAGTTAGTATTATCATTATTTTTTTCACTTTTTTTATTTATACAAATTATTTATTGTCAGGATAAAAAGTATAAAATAAGAACAATTTCTTTTTATAATGTTGAAAATTTATTTGATACTATTAACGACCCCAATACTTTTGATGATGAAAGAACTCCTACTGGAAATTATCATTATAATTCAAAAACATATCACGATAAGCTTAATAAAATAGCAAAAGTAATTTCTGAAATAGGAAAAGTAAATACCAAATCTTTACCTGCAATTATTGGTCTATCCGAAATTGAAAATCAAGATGTTTTAAAAGATTTGATAAATACTGAATTATTAAAAAATGAAAACTTTCAGTTTATTCATTATGATTCCAAGGATTTACGCGGGATAGATGTTGCATTATTATATCAAGAAAAATATTTCTTCCCTATAGCCCATGAAATTTTTGAACTTAAACTGTGGGATGAAAAAGGAATGCGATTATACACTCGAGATATTTTAAAAGTTTCGGGCTATTTAGATGATGAACTGATACATGTTATTGTAAATCATTGGCCATCGAGGCGGGGAGGAGTACAAAAGAGCAAGGTAAAAAGAGAAAAGGCAGCCTGGCTTTGTAATGAAATAATTCAAAATATAAATAAGGAGGAAAATAATGCAAAGATTATTGTTATAGGAGACTTTAATGATGACCCCACCGATAGTAGTTTTAAAAATATTTTACAAAGCAAGGGGAGTAAAAAGCACCTTAAAGCAAATGAAATATTTAATCCGATGGAGGGATTGTATAAAAAAGGGCTAAATACTTTAGGATATCGAGATAATTTGAATTTATTCGATCAAATTTTAGTTTCTTCCTCTCTTGTAACAAATGAGATGGATTTTAAAAACTACAAATTTTTTCAAGCTCATATTTTTAATCCAAAATATTTAATAAATCAAAGCGGCAGATATACTGGATATCCATTTAGAAGTTATAATAGAACAAATTATTATGGAGGTTACAGCGACCATTTTCCGGTTTATATTTATTTGATAAGAGAAGAATAAAAAATTTACAAATTTCGCTTAATTGGCCCGGTAAGATCTTCAAAGTTATCCTGAACTTTGCTTTTAATATTAGTAACCTTATCTACTTCTTTTTTAATATTTTTTGTAAGATCAATTTCATCATTTAAACCCGTGGCTTCTTCAATATTATCCTGAATTTTATTTTTAATTTTTTTCACTTCGTTTTGAATGTCTTTTGTGAAATCGGTATTAACACCACTATCGGTAATCTCTTTTTTTACTTCATTGGTCGCTTGTTTAAGTTGTTGCATACCTTTTCCCAATCCTCGAGCAATTTCCGGAATTTTATCTGCCCCAAACAACATTACAATAATTACAAAAATGATAAAAATTTCTGCTCCACTAATAAATAAAAACATATTCAAAATAATTTCACTGCAAAGTTAAGATAAAAAAGCATATTAGAGCAAATGTAATAAGGTTTCAATATTTTTTTCCTCTAATTAAAAAATCATCAACATCATAAGTAGTTGAAATTCCCGAATCACTTCCTAGGTATTTTAATGCGATATGCACATTGCCTCTTAAACAATCTAAACTAATTTCACCCGAAGTTTCAAATTCGTTATCACTCGAACTTTTTGGTCCAACTGAAATTTTTACATCTAGTTGTTGCCAAGCTGCATCTTTAATATTTTCGGAAAAAGCGGTTGAAACCCAGGCTGTTAAAATTGTACCGTTATCATAAGAAGCTTTAGTTTTAAATGTAAAAACCTCATTACTTGAATTGTCTAAATTAATTTTAGGTGTAATCAACCACGCTTCAAGCGGATTTTCTTTTGTATTATATGCCGAAATTCTCATTGCTACATTACCTTGACTTGAACGTTTTTCAAACTTTTCATTTCCTAGATTTATATTCATGTTTTTCCAGCCCAATTTTTCAAGATCTTTTGTTTTTGTAACCTCTTCAAAATTTTCAAAAAATAGAATTTCACTTCCGGTTTGACCGGTATTTTCACAGTTTAAGAATACTGGATCACAACGTTTAATATTTGAGAAATCTATAAGTGAAGGATTATTAATGGTTAAAATATATTTTTCACCATAATAATCTTGTGTAAGTACCGCATTAATTTTCCCCTTTCCAGTTGGAAGTAAATTCGATTTAAAATCGGAATAAGTACTAGTGCTTAAAGTTGTTGTAATTTGATTATTACAAGCAATTATAATTCTTTCTCCATCGTATTTATCATAAGTCTCTCCGGCAAAAGTTTTGCCAATTTCATTATACTTAAATTGAATATTATTTATTTCTACATAAGTATTTAGTTTATCAGAATTAAACTCATCTATTAAAATATTTATCGGAATTATTTCTTCAACTTGAGTTGATCTAAAAATAAAATCACCAATTAAAGTTTCGGGTATTGCCACCAATTCATTTCTAATATGATAGCCTATTCTATAATCACCACCCTCTTTAGTTATACTAGCTCCAGCAAGTTTTATATAGATTTTTCTACCAAAATTATATTTAGTGAAATTTGCTTTTAAATCAATTAAAATTTTAATTCCAGATGTAGGTATTTTACTCTTATCCTGAATTATGATAGTTTTATAAAAATTTCCACTTTCATCACTACTTATTACAAATCCTTCTATAATTGAATTGTCATTTACACTAAAAGTATAAATGCTTTCACCAGATTGTTCGTAGGTTTTTTTTATTGCTTCAATTGTTGAATTCACGGTAATATCTGGTTCATTTATTTCAATTTCAGGCATATCAAAATCATCAGTTTTAACACAGGAAATAAAATTGATTAAAACGATTATAAAAAAGATATTTATCTTTTTTTCCATGACTATTTATTTTTTAATTAATTATAAAATTGGCTCTTTTTCAAGTTTATTTATTACATCCTTACGTATACCGAAGCATAAAATGTGGTTCCGTAACCATACCAATATTTAGGACCAAAAATTGGTTTTTCTCTGCTTTTATCCTCTAATAAAGTTTTGTAATTAGCATTTCGAGATTGTTCGAACCCACCAGTTTTAATCTCTTTATTCAAAATATTATTTACTACAGCAAAAAACCCGATATAATAATTATTTACTTTCCATGATTTTCCACCAACGACATTAATTAAATAATAAGGATTAAAAGATTCTTGTTTCAGCATATTTTTGGCAACTTCTTCGTTGTAATCCTCAAGTGGAATTCCATCATTATCCAGATAAAAATTATTTGTACGTAATATTGGAGCTACATTGATATAAGCATTATTAAAATAATTTACAGCAAAATTTAACCACCAGTACTTGGGATCATTATAGGTAATTCCCATAGAGAAAGCTTGTTGTGGACCATTAGAAATATGGTAGTTTTTTAAATAGGATTTACCAAATTGTAAAGGCTTGGTAAAATCATCGGAAGTAAGATACAAATTTGGATTATTAGCATAAATTGATTGGCCGATTGCCGCAACTCCATTTAATTGTAAAGATGGAGTAACTTGTAAAGTTAAACTTGCTTCCGCACCCATATTTTGTTGGTTGATTCCAGTCATAATTTCCTGAACAAAAGCGGTAGTTTCAGCAAAATTTATTCCGGTTAAACCGTCGGCATAATAAAATGAAAGGTGAGTAGCATCTTTAATATCAGAAAAATATACACTTAACCCAGCATTTAATATTTTAGATCTGTAAAAATAATTTACTTCACTTAACCATATTTTTTCACTAGTTAAGTTGATTACCACATCATTGTTTTCACGAGAATTTGAAAATGAATTTTGAAGGGTTGGAGCCTGAGTTAAATAAGCTGTGTTTGCTTTTAAAATATGTCTACCTGTAAATTTATAAGTAAAACCACCTTTTATACCGAAATCTAAAAAGCTTAGAGGCTCACTTTTACCCAATGAACTATCACCAGGAAACCTACCATTTTCATATAGTCCGTTTCTTTGGAATTTACTATTTGATATTTGAGTTGAAACAAAAGCAGCAATTTTTCGACTATCGTATCTCAATTGAGAAAAACCTTCAATTTTATTTGCGTGTAATTCGTAATTGTATTTAAACTTATCTTTTTCATTAATAATTCTATTCGGGTTTTGTAAATCATTTTGCGCTTCATCAACTGTTTCACTATAATTATCAACATCTAAAAAGCCACTTCCACCTAAGAGATCAAGCATTTTAGCATAATTTTCGGAATATAGCTTTTTGTATAATATTGAGACATCTAGGTTGAAATTAGTTTTTAATTTTTTATTAAATACACTGTTTATACTAAGTTGTTTATTTTCATTCACGTCCTCGTATAGAGCATAAACCGAGTAGCCTGTGTTTTTATTTGCAGCGTATAGATTATTCCAATTTAGCTGCCCGTTTTTTAAAAAATCTTGCTCAGCCAAATATGCTTTATCATAATCAGGGTTTTGAGAATTTCTTAAAAAGTAACTGGGTAATTTTTGATAATATGTTGGGTCAGGATTTGTTCCTCCACCAATAATACTTAAACTATTATCTTCATTAATAACAAATTGAGAACCACCATAATCTAATCTACTATTTGTAATTTCACCAAATTGATATGATAAATTTGTTTGTAGAGTAGAAGTTTTATTAATGTCAAAAACATGACTTAGTATAAACAAAGGCTCGTTAACTGATTTAATTCTCGAATTTCTAATCTTTCCATCTTGTTTACCCCAATATGCATTGTATTTTATATTTTTAAGATCGTAAATTTCTTGTGTATTTGGAGATGATTTTCCACGTTGATTTTCGGCATATATTCCTGTAATGTGAAGCGAATGTTTTTTATTTAGTTTTTTAGAAATAGAAGTAAAAAAGGAATTGGCTTTATAAACAGATCCTTCAAAAAAACCTTCTTTAGCAAATCGGTATGATGCTGAAAAAGCATAAGCCCAACCATTTTTTTGTATACCTGAAAAATAACTTGCCATTAATCTTCCTTGGTAATTTCTATTCGAAGAAGCTAAAGAAACTTTGGTAGATTTGGTATAATTAGCGGCAAAAGTATTGATGTTTAATGAGCCATTAATACCACCAAAACACATTTTGTTAAAAGATAATCCAGAAGTAAAAATTTGATTACGAGTAGCATCATTTAAACCTCCCCAATTGCTCCAAATAGGCCTTCCGTTGTAAAACTTATTCATTTCAATTCCGTTTAATGAAATATTTTGATGCCTTGAATCTAAACCTCTAAGCTTAAAAAATGTAGAACTAAATTGAAATGCAACAGTTTTTTGAAAATTACTTTTTGATGAAGATAAAATCCCGGTAATATTATCAGAATTACCATTTTCAGCATTCATAATATCTTCATCATTTAAAAGAATAAAACCCTTATCAATATCTTCAAATATTTCTTTTTCTAAGCGTATAATTCCGAGATTAACTATAGATGAATCCGTTATTTGAACAGGAATTTTTACTATTTGATATCCTTTTAAAAAGAAGAATAAAGTATTTTCTCCTTTTTGTAGCTTGCTGATTTTAAAACTCCCGCTTGAAGAGGTTTTTATTAGAATTTTGTTTTTTGTAACTGAAACCTCAACATTTGCTAAAGACTCTTTAGTATAATGATCTATAATCTTACCACTTACCGAGTTTGATACTTGTCCAAGCATAATGAAAGGAAAAAAGAGAAGTATAAATAAAGCCTTTTTTAGTTTCATAAAATTTAAGATTGGTTATTACTTGTACTTTATTTATTCTTTTTTTTAAGAAAGGTTAACATGAAAATTAAAATATGCTAGATTTTCTTATTTTTGCCGAATGTTTCAAATAGGAAAAACCATAGTATCTGAGGATTTAGTAGAAAAACAATTTGTTTGTAATTTAGATGCCTGCAAAGGCGCTTGTTGTATAGATGGAGATGCAGGAGCACCATTAGAAGATACCGAATTAATAATTTTAGAAGAGATTTTCCCTAAAGTAAAGCCTTTTTTAAGAGAAGAAGGGTTAAAAGCCATTGAAAAACAAGGGCTATATACCACAAATGAAGATGGAGAGCATGAAACACCATTATTGAATGGTGCCGATTGCGCTTATGTGATTTTTGATGATAAAAATATTGCACTTTGCGCAATTGAGGAAGCGTATAATCAAGGAGAAATTACCTTTAAAAAACCACTTTCTTGCCATTTATATCCTGTTAGAGTACAAGATTATAGTGAGTTTGCTGCAGTAAATTATCACCATTGGCATATTTGTAGTGATGCTTGCACACTTGGAAAAGAGTTAAAAGTTCCTGTATATAAGTTCTTAAAACAAGCATTAATTAGAAGGTTTGGCGAAACATGGTTTGAGGAGTTAGAATTAGTAGCCAAAAATCATAATAAATAGTTTTCTTCTTTTTATGAATTGAAACAGATGAGAATCTTGATAAATAAAGTGTTAAAAAAATCTTAAAAAAGGATAAAATAGCATATTTTTAACCTGTGATCAAAGCTAATAAATACATCATCAAATTCATCTTTTTTCTTCTACCACTATTTGTTTTTTCTCAAAAAGTGGATAGCATCTATGTTTATAAAGTAAATGAAAAGGCACTTGAATTAAGTAGAAATGGTAAATTTAAAAATGCAGATCTTTTATTAAGTAAACTAGTTTCTGATATAAAGAAAAATAAACTTGCAGAAAAATATCTTGCAATTACTCTTCTATTAAAGGCTAAACAGGAAATAAATCTGGGCTTGTACACCAAATCAAACAAAACCACAAGAAAAGCATTACAACATTTTTTAATAAATAAAGATAGTTTTCAAATAGCAGATGCATTAAATACAATTGGTGTAAATCACTATTTTTTAGAAAACTATGATAGTACAAAAATATATTATGAAAGGTCATTTGATTTAAAAAAGAGAATCGATATTGATCCTTATGAATTGGCGGTTTCGGCTTATAATCTAGGAATATTATATGAAGATCTTGGTCAGTCAAAAAAAGCATTGACTTTATATCGAGATGCGGAAGAATTTATTATAAAAAGTAAGAGAGAAAGAAATTTTTTGGCTGATGTATATGTTGGAATTGCTCATATTTATTTTTATGAATATAAAGATATCGATAAAGCTGAAAAATATGCCGAAAAAGCGATGGATGTTGGTATTAAAATTTACGGTGAATTTAATCCGAACATAACTTTTGTCTATACTTCTTATGCAAATATTTTAGAGTCAAAAGAAAAGTATAAAGAATCTATTGAACTTCTTAAAAAAAGCTTGAAAATTAGGGAAAAAGGCTATGGTGATAATCATAAGTGGACCTGTGAAAGCTACTATGATCTTGCGTATGTTTATGAGCTGGATGAACAACATGAAAAAGCAGAAGAATTTTATAAAAAAGCTATTAATATTGGAAATAAAATCAATTCTAAATCCTACCTGTCTAATGCAAAAATTGAATTGGCAAAATTATATACAGATCAAAATATTAATAATAAAGAAGCTCAAAAATTATTAGAAGAATCCTTAAATACAAGAGTATCAGTTTTCGGATTTAAAAATGAAATTGTTACCGAAAACCTTAGATATTTAGCATGTAATGCTAAAAATCAAAAAGACAAACAAAAGTTTCTTCTTTATATAAATCAATCTTTTACCGCTGGAAATTATAAAAAAGATAGTTTAAACCAAATTATTGCACCATTTGAGGTTTTAAGCTCACTTGAACTTTTAGGAGATTGGTATCAAGAGCAATATGAAAAGGATAATAATCTAGAAACCCTAATTAAAAAATATGAACTAATAGATCAGGAAGTTGCTTTAATTGAATATTCACAAAATAATTTTACATCGGATAGATCAAAAATTAAGTTTGCGAATAATTATAGAGACATTTTTGAAAAAGGATTAAATACTTGCTGGGTTTTATACCAAAAAACCAACGATAAAAAATTTCTTGAAAAAGCATTTCAGTTATTTGAAACCAATAGAAACACAACACTTTTAGAAGGTTTACAGGATATTAAGTATAAATTATATTCAGATCTTCCGGAAGATTTATTAGAATATGAAAGTCAAATAAAGCAAGATCTAGCAAAGGTAAACATGGATCTTTATTATGAAAAGACAGCCAGTAAACCTGATAAAGAATTTCTAAGTAAATTAATTAATGATAGAATTGTAATAAGCACAAAATTGGACAGTCTTCATAAAGAATTTAATAAAAATCACCCTAAATATGCTTCCTTAAAATATAAAAATAAAGAGGTTAAAATTTCAGATGTTCAAGGAAATATAAATAGAGACTCTCAACTTATTACCTACTTTTTAGGAGAAGAAAATTTATTTTCATTTATTATAACAAAGAATGAAGTTACTTTTTTTAAGAGTACTGTTGCAGAAATAATAATTAAGTTGGTTGGTTCTTTAAATACTGAGATAATTAATTTAGAAAATACAAATAATACTAGTAATCAACTTTATTCAGTTTTATTGAATGAGCAGTTGAATCTCAATAAAAAAAAGATAGTTATTATTCCTGATAATGTTCTTAATTATATTCCTTTTGAACTTCTTCAAAATAAAAATAAGCAATCTTTAATTGATAATTTTACCGTGAGTTATACTGGTTCGGCAAGGTTATTTCTAGAGCTAAACAATAATTTTTTTCAATATAAATTACCAAATTATTGGGTTGGATTTTCACCAGATTATCAAGAAAGAGATCAATTAGAAAATTCTAATGAAATAACTTCTATTAATGCTATTGTTGGTGGAACTACTTTTGTAGAAAAAGCTTCAACAATAGAAAATTTTAAGAAGAATAATCAAAATCATGATATTTTACATTTGGCAATGCATGCCGAAATAGATAATGAAAATCCGATGTTTAATAAGCTTATTTTTGCTGATGGCTATCTAACTTCTTCAGAAATATACAATTTAAAAAATAAAGCAAATTTAGCAGTTTTAAGCGCCTGTAATACGGGTTTTGGGAAATTGGAAAAAGGAGAAGGAGTAATGAGCATGGCAAGAGCCTTTCACTTCTCGGGAGTACCCTCTGTGGTGATGAGTTTATGGAAAGTTCCCGATAAAGAAACCAAAAAGATAATGATAAGCTTTTACAAATTTTTAAATAAAGGATTTGATAAAGACGAAGCTTTGCAACTAGCAAAAAAGGAATATTTAAAAAACACAGACGATTTAATTTTAAAACATCCCTATTATTGGTCTGGCTTTGTTTTAAATGGAAATACTAAGACTCTATCAAATAAATCTAATTTTATTTTTTATATAGCAGGCGGTTCAGTTCTTCTTTTATTTTCCCTTTTTGGATATAGAAAGCATAGAAAGAAAAAAGCTTCTACTTGATTGATTTTTCTAATTTCTTTTTAATTATTACGATAATATTTCACTTTGTTTATTAAAAAACGCATCCGATTGGGCCTGCATTAGTTCTTCTGCTTTTTGTTTTTTGTATGCATAGATTTTTTCTTCATCACTAATATCATAGTAAACCCTATTATTAAGTTGCATGTCTGTTTTTAATAACTCTTCAAGTTGATTTTTCTCTTGCGAAACTTTCGTTTTTATTCGACTTTCATAGTTTTCAAAAAGAATATCATATTCTCCTTTTGGAGATAAAATTTTAGCAAGAATAGGAGAGGTTTCTATAGCCAAAAACAATAAGAAAATAAAAAAGGAAGGTAACCAAGGAAGTTTATTTAAAGCATTTATTCTTGCCATTAACCCGTCAAAACCATCAATTATGGGTTGGCTGTCAGTTATTTGCATATTTTGTTTCTCCCTTAAAGCTTTAAGCTCACTTTCTTTTTTAGTAATTAATATTTTGTTCTCATTACGAATTTGTTGTAATTCCTGTAAAATTACATCGTGTTTTTCTCGTTTTTCTTTATAAACAGGTCCTTTGCCAATTTTTAAAGTTCCTTCTTTTCCTTCCGCTTCAGCAATATAAGTTTTGTAAAGATCATTTACCTCATTTTCTTTATTTTGAGTACTATTTTTTAAACCATTAATTTTGGTTTCCAACCTGTTGATTTCAGGATTGTATTGCAAGGCAATTTGCTCTTTATTCTGAAGTGTTAAACCATTTTTTTGTTCCAGTAAAACCTGATTGATTTCTTTTTCAAAAATTTTTAATTCTAGAGGTTTTGCTATGACTATCGCAATGATAATTGCTAATATAATTCGAGGAGTTGCTTGCGTAAATTCATTCCAAAATTTACCTTCCTTTTTGATTGTTGAAACAATGAATCTATCTAAGTTAAAGATAAGCAAGCCCCAAACAAGGCCGAAAGCAATTGAAATAAAAATCGAATCAAAAACAGTAAAAAGCGCATAACTTGCGGCAATAAACGCCATAATAGCAGTAAAGAAAACGGTTCCTCCAATACCGGCAAATTTTACCTGTTCGGCTTTTGAACATTTTTGTAATATATCAGTATCCACTCCAGAGCACATCCAGAAGAATTTTTTTAGCATAATAAGTATCTTTATGAGATTATATTCTCATAAGACGTTAGGAATCAAAAAAAGTTATAGAAAAAAATGTTAAAATTTTAAATTACCCGAATTAAGCAATAATTTTTTACCTTTTTGATTTAGGGAGATCAAGTTTTCTTTTATTGAATAATAAGAATCTAATTTCTTTAAGTACAGTTCGTATTGTAAATCTCCAAAACCATAAACAGTCTCTTTCTTTTGCCAATCTAAAAGCATTATTATAATTTCTTTTTTGGAAGAAATTTCAGAATGGATAAGATACAATATTTTATTTTCTATTTGGTTTAAACCATTCTCATTAGGGAATCTTTTCAAATGTTGTTGCATGGCCATTTGCAGATAATTAAATTTTTTATTTGAGGAGAAATTAAAAGAGGCTATTTTTTCTTTATTATTTTTAGTATAAATTTCCCAACTTTCTTTTGCAAAAAGAAAATCATTTCGTGATAAATTTACTTTCTTTTTATAAAGAGTTTCATATTCTTTAGGGGTATAATCTGCCAAAGTTTGGAATGGTGATTTACCATTTTCTTTTCCAGTACAAACTAAACGATATTTGATATCTTTTCTATAAGATTTTAATAAGTAAGTACATAATGCCATTAAGTTCACTTGACAAAATAAGTCGTATTCAAACCATAAAACAATCTCATCATAAGCAGAAACATCTTGAAGTTTTATAAGCTCTTTAATGGTTTTATCGTAGTAATCTAATTTTGAAATTCCCACTTCATTTTCAAAAAAGGCATATCGTTGAACCCAAAATTGATCACCTCCAACATCATCAAATACTTTACCTTCGCAAAGCATTTCTCTCCAAACAATAATATCTCCTTGTAAGGAAGATCTATCAAAAATTTGCTTTGTACTATCTCCGTTTAATATGTGAAGTGTTTTCATTTAGTTCTTTTTTAACTGCTTTAAACTCATCCGGAGTATTAATATTTCTAATAAAATCATCATCAATTTCTACAATTTTTACATCAGAATTTATTAAAACTTTACGCGGACAAGAAATTCCTTGTGCCATAAAGTTTAGCATTATTGGATATGCTTTTGGCTCCCATATTGTAATTAAAGGTTCTGGAAATTGTTTATCCTTTCCTTTGATTGCTGTAGCAATTTTACTTGGATCTCTTTTCTCTAATAATAATTCAATTACTTTTTCATCAACAAAAGGCAAATCTGTTGCTAAAACCAACCAGGCTTTATTTGGATCTGATTGAAAAGCTGAACAGATTGCACCAAATGGACCAAGACCTAAAAAAACATCCTCTACTGTTGCAGTATCGTTAATTTCCTGTTCTTTTCTTACCGATAAAAATGTTTTAAAATTCATTTTTTCAAGCATTTCTATAGCAAAATTCCTTTGTGATTTTCCGTGATATTCCAGTAAACCCTTATCAGTTCCCATTCTCATGCTTTTTCCACCGGCAAGAACCAAACCTTGAACCGGAGCAATTTTTTGCTCAATTAGATTTTCAACATGCTTAGATATTTTATCTATTTCATGTATTGAGTAAGATTTTAAATTTTCAATATTTGGATATTTTTCGATAAGAAAATTAAAAATGTTAACATCTTCATTTAAAGTAATAATAAACTGAATATTATCTAGTTGTTCAATTCGTTTTAAAACAGATGATTTTTTTTCATTATCTAAAATTAAAATTTGTTGTTCACCTCGATAATGATTTCCATTGATAAAAAGCATATCATATTCAGAAAACAAAATTTTATCATTATAACGATCCATTTTAGTAGCAGAAGTTTTCACTAAATTTCCAGAAGAATGAAATGTAAAATCATCAATAACTGGTGTAATAATTTCTTTAGTATGCGAAGCGTCTAAATATGCAATTTTTGCACTATTTCGGATGTTTTTGACGATATTTTGCGTTAAATTACTAATTATTGAGCATTTTACTCCCAAAAAAGCAATTTCATTATGAGCGTAATTTCCAAAATTTCTACGAGTGAGTTTGGCGTGCTTTCTATGTTTTTTCATCCTATTAGTTTATTGAATTGCTTCCTTTTAAAAGGGAGTTATTTAT
>DAOUQH010000139.1 GCA_030625645.1 Flavobacteriia bacterium
TATACCCAAAAATTATTAGATTGGATTATTTCTTGTTCAGTAGCAATTAACGAAATAGTAAGTGCCTATGACGACCACTTATCATTAGAGTTAAATCAAAATAAAAAACATAGAGGTCAGCAAGAAATTGCAAAGCGTATGAGAGAATCTTTATCGGATAGTAAATTGATTAGAAATAGAGAAGAACACTTGTATAATGCAAATGCAAGTGATTCTGTTTTTAAAGAAAAAGTACAAGAGTATTATTCATTAAGGTGTGTACCTCAAATATTAGGGCCAGTTTTAGATACGGTAAAAGGTGTAGAAAAAATATTGGTAGAAGAAGTTAATTCAGCCAATGATAATCCAATTATCGATGTAGAAAAAAAACAGGTGTATCATGGAGGTAATTTTCATGGAGATTATGTTTCATTAGAAATGGATAAATTGAAACTTGTAGTTACAAAATTAACGATGCTTTCTGAGCGTCAATTAAATTATTTGCTAAACCATAAATTGAATGATATTTTACCACCATTTGTTAATTTAGGTAAATTGGGGTTAAATTTTGGAATGCAAGGTGTTCAGTTTACTGCAACTTCAACAACGGCAGAGAGTCAGACGTTATCAAATTCAATGTATGTGCACAGTATACCTAATAATAATGACAATCAAGATATTGTTAGTATGGGTACAAATGCGGCATTAATGACAAAAAAAGTAATTGAAAATGCATTTGAGGTAATTGCTATTGAATTGATTACTGTAATCCAAGCCATTGAATATTTGGGTTATCAAGATAAAATTTCATCTGAAACATTAGGGGTATATCAAAACATTAGAGAAATTGTTCCAGTTTTTAAGGAAGATGTAATAATGTATCCTTATGTAAATGAAGTAAAAGAGTTTTTGATGAAAATTGATTAATTTTGGGGTTAACTTTATAATACTATTTCTTTAAATCCATTTACAATATTTTGTCAAAAATAAAATAAAAGTTTTAATGATGGATTGGCAAGGGTTCACTATGGTAAAAAATGAAAATTTTGTTGAAATAAATTAAAATAATTAAATGAAAACAGCTTTAATTACTGGAGGATCAAGAGGTATTGGAAGAGCAATTTGTGTGAAGTTAGCACAAGATTCAGGTTATAAGATTCTTATAAATTATAAATCAAACAAAGAAGCAGCCAAAGAAACACTTCAATTGGTTGAAGAGTCTGGTGCAAATGGAGAAATTATTCAGTTTGATGTTGCTAATTTTGAAGACGTAAAAAATAAATTAGAAACTTGGCACGATAACAATCCAAAAGCAGTAATTGAAGTGATTGTAAACAACGCAGGGATTACTAAAGATGGTTTATTTATGTGGATGCCTAAAGAAGATTGGGATAATGTTATTAATACCAGTTTAAACGGTTTTTTTAATGTTACAAACCATTTAATGCAAAAAATGTTAAGAAATCGTTATGGTAGAATAATAAATATGGTTTCGGTATCAGGTGTTAAAGGTACTGCTGGGCAAGTAAATTATTCTGCCGCAAAAGGCGCAATTGTAGCAGCAACAAAAGCGTTAGCTCAAGAAGTTGCAAAAAGAAAAATAACTGTAAATGCCGTTGCTCCAGGTTTTATTAAATCGGATATGACTGCTAATTTGGATGAAAAAGAATTAAAAAAAATGATTCCAGCAAATAGATTTGGTGAAGCAGATGAAGTAGCAGACTTGGTTTCTTTTTTAGCTTCTAACAAAGCATCATATATTACAGGTGAAATAATTAATATTAATGGCGGAATTTATTCTTAATTAAAATGGGTAGAGTTGTAATTACAGGTATGGGAATTTATTCTTGTTTGGGTGAAAACTTAGATGAAGTTAAGGAATCTTTGTATGCTGGTAAATCAGGAATAATTTTTGACCAAGAGCGAAAAGATTTTGGTTACAGATCTGCTTTAACAGGATATGTAAAAGATCCAGAGATAAAAAAATCACTAACTAGAAGGCAAAGAATTAGTATGGGGCAAGAGGCTAAATTTGCTTACATTGCTACCTTAGAGGCATTAAAAAATGCTAAAATTAATGAACAATATTTAATAGATAATGAAGTAGGAATATTATATGGTAATGATAGTACTTCTCAATCAGTTATAGAATCTATTGATAAAATTCGTGAAAAAAAAGATACAACCTTGGTCGGTTCTGGAGCTATATTTAAGGCAATGAACTGTACGGTTACCATGAATTTAGCAACTATATTTAAATTAAAAGGAATTAATTTAACAGTTAGTGCAGCATGCGCAAGTGGTTCGCAATCTGTTGGTTTAGGCTACCATCTAATTAAAAGTGGTTTGCAAGATTGTGTTATTTGTGGAGGTGCCCAAGAAGTTAATAAATATGCAATGGGTAGTTTTGATGGTTTAGGAGTGTTCTCCTTACGGGAAAATGATCCAACAAAGGCTTCAAGGCCATTTGATAAAAATAGAGATGGATTAATCCCTAGTGGAGGTGCAGCAACTTTGATATTAGAAAGCTATGAATCCGCAGTAAAACGTGGAGCTCCAATTTTAGGAGAAGTTGTTGGATATGGTTTTTCATCAAACGGAGAACATATTTCCACTCCAAATGTTGATGGACCTTCTAGAGCGATAAGGATGGCTTTAGGTCAGGCCGAATTGTTGCCAGAGCAAATTGAGTATGTAAATGCACATGCAACGTCAACTCCTGTAGGCGATCAGAATGAAGCAAAAACGATTCATAATATTTTTGGAAAAAGTTTACCTTATGTTAGTTCAACAAAATCTATGACGGGTCATGAATGTTGGATGGCAGGAGCAAGTGAGATAGTTTACTCTATGTTAATGATGCAAAATTCATTTATTGCACCAAATATTAACTTGGAAGAAACAGATGAAGACTCAGAAAAATTAAATTTAGTAAAAGAAACCTTAGATAAAAATATTGATGTATTTTTGTCGAATTCCTTTGGGTTTGGGGGTACCAATTCCGTGATTATTGTTAAAAAAATAAAAAGTTAGTATATAAAGATGGAGAAAGATTTTATAATCAATAAAATCAATGATTTTTTAATTGATGAATTTGAAGTCGATGCAGAAGAGTTAAAACCCGAAGCGAATTTAAAAGAAACATTAGAGTTAGATAGCTTAGATTTTGTGGACTTGGTAGTGTCGGTTGAATCAAATTTTAATGTAAAATTAGTTGCTGAGGATTTTGTAAGTATTATAACTTTACAAGATTTTTATAATTTTATTGATAGCAGATTGAATTAAATTACTAATTAAATGGCTCAATGGGAAGGTAAATCGAGAGGAGCAGTATCTGGCTATAGAATTTTTATTTTTCTAATTAAAAAAATTGGCGTGAAGTCAGCATATTTTTTGCTGTATTTTGTGTCATTTTATTTTTTTCTATTTTCCTATAAAGGAACAAAAGCTAGTTATTATTATTTCAATAAACGCTTAGGCTATTCAAAAAGAAAAAGCTTACTAAGTATTTATAAAAGCTATTTTGCTTTCGGTCAAACTATTATAGATAAGGTAGCTATTTCTTCAGGACTTAGAAATCAATTCATTTATAAATTTGACGGTGGCGAGAAAATTGTAGAACTCCTTAAAAGAAAAAAAGGAGGTATACTTATAAGTGCTCATGTAGGTAATTTTGAAATTGCTGAGTATTTTTTTAATGAGATTGATATTGATTCTCAAATTAATTTGGTTACAACAGATAATGAACATCGAGCAATAAAGGATTATTTAGAAAGTGTATCTATAAAAAATAATTTAAAATACATTATTGTTAATAAAGATTTATCTCATATTTTTGAAATAAATAATGCATTGAGTAATAACGAGCTGGTTTGTTTTACTGGCGATAGGTATTTTGAAAATAGTAAATTATTAACTGAAAATTTACTTGGAAAAAAAGCTAAATTCCCTGCAGGAACTTTTCTTTTAGGCTCTAGGTTAAATGTGCCAGTAATATTTGTTTACGTAATGAAAGAAACAAATAAACATTACCATTTGTATGCAAGAAAAGCAAACTTCAAAAAAAGAGATGCACA
>DAOUQH010000079.1 GCA_030625645.1 Flavobacteriia bacterium
CAATGATTACACCTTTTTGAGCTAACATTTGATGCCAATAATCATTTTTACCATTCCATCTATTACTTACACTTTGTGAACCAGGTCCAGAATATTGATACATCAAAAGAGGATATTTTTTATTCTTATCAAAATTACTTGGTTTAATAATCCACATATTAAATTCACCATTTTTAGTTTTAATCGTAGAAAATTCTTTTTTTGATAAATTGTAATTTGTTAAACGTTCTGCTAAATCAAAATTATTTTTAATTTCTTTAACTTCATTACCGCTTTTTGTTTCCACTAATGTGTAAACGGGTGGCGTATTTGCACTTGAATACGTATTGATAAAATAATTAAAACTATTGCTAAATGCAGCCCTATTGTTACCAATAAATTTATTTAGTTTTTGTTTATTTTTCCCACTAATTTCAATGGAATAAATACTTCGGTTAATTGATCCTTCTTCAGTAGATTGGTAAAATATCTTATTGGTTTTATCATCAAAACCATAATATGAAGTTACCTCCCAATTTCCTTTTGTAATTTGATTTTTTAATTTTCCTTTACTATCATAGTGATAAATATGATTAAACTCATTTTTTTCACTTGTCCAAATAAAGCTATTATCCTTTAAAAAAGTGAGGTTATCATTAATATCGATATAGGCTGCATCTTTTTCATTAAGAATTAATTTGTTTTGTAATGAATTACCATCTACAAATAATAAATTCAAATTATTTTGATGACGATTTAATGTTGTAACTGCTAACGTATTGGCTTCTTTTGTCCACTTAATTCTTGGAATATAATACTGCTGTTTAGTTCCTAAATCTACTTTTTTACTTTTGTTTGATTTAAGGTTATATATATGTAGACTTATTTCTGAATTATTTTCACCTGCTTTTGGATATTTAAAAACCTGCTGTGTTTGATACAATTCTTTTCCATAAATATCCATAGAAAATTCTGGTACTTCTGTTTCATCAAAACGGATAAATGCAATTTTATCAGAGTTGCCATTCCATTCAAAAGCTCTAACAAAAACAAATTCTTCTTCATAAACCCAATCGGTAATACCGTTAATAATTTTATTTGTTTCTCCATCAAAAGTAATTTGAGTAGTTTTTGCTGTTTTTAAGTTTTTTACATATAAATTATTATTAAAGGCAAATGCTATTTTTTCTCCATCGGGAGAAAAAGTTGGCTCTTGAATTTTTTTTTCTGAAATTCTATCTGTCGTTTTTGTATAAATATTATACACATAATAATCTCCTTTTTCAGAATGGCGGAAAATCTTTTCGGTCTCTTTTGCGAAAATTATTTTGGTTTCATCTTCACTAAAAGTATAATCTTCAAAATAATTTATACCAATTAAATCTGTACTTGCAAGTATTGTTTCTGTTTTTTGCAGGGTTTTATAACTATATTTATCAAGACTTACGCCTGTTTTACTATAATTTAAAATAGTATAAAAATCTCCTTTTTTCATAGAGTGAAAACTCTCTAGGCTTTTGGTTCTAAAGGTTCCATCATTCCATATATTATCTAAAGTAATTTCTTTTTTTTGAGCAAAAACAATTGAAGATATCAGAAAAAGGAATAAAAATAATTTATTCATGTTTGTTGTATTTTTATTTTTAAAAAATAATTTGTCAAGTTTACTAAAAATTTATCAAAAAAACCATAATTAAAACATGGGGTTAAATTAATTATAAAACCAATGATCTTTTAAATTCACTTAATAAAATTGCAGTAGCCATTGCTACATTTAAACTTTCGGTATTTTGATTATCTCCAAACTGGGGTATGGTTATTTTATTTGAAATTATTTTTTCAATTGAACTTGAAATTCCATTGGCTTCATTACCCATAACAAGTACAGCATTCGTAGAAATTTTATTCTTATAAATGTTTTCACCTTCTAAAAAAGCACCATATACAGGTCGTTTTTCATTTATCAAAAAGGCCTCAATATCTGTATAAACTATAGAAACCCTAGACAAAGAACCCATTGTTGATTGTACAACTTTTGGATTAAGATAATCTACCGTGTTTGTTGAACAAACTAACTGAGAAACACCAAACCAATCGCACAAACGAATAATCGTACCTAAGTTTCCTGGATCATTGATTTCATCTAAAACCAATGTTAAACCTTTATTTTTTAGATTATCCATTTCCGGAATTTCAAAAAGACCAAGCACTTGATTAGGCGATTTTAAAAAACTTATTTTTTTTAATTCAGATTGTGATATTTCTTCAATTTTGAGCTCAGGATATTTATCTTTAAATGTTTTAAGTCCGTAGATATTTTTTATCTTAACATTAGATTTAATTATCTCATTAATAGATTTTTCTCCTTCGGCAACAAATAAATTATACTTGTTGCGAAATTTTTTTTGAAATAAACTGTTTATTAATTTAATTTGGTTTTTGCTTAACATATAAATAATGTTACTTTTGAATTAAAATTTAGACCATCCTTGGCACAAATTGTAAAAATAATATTCTTTTTTATTTTCGTTACATTTTTAGTATCGTGTAATACTACTAAATACGTGAAAGATAACGAGTATTTATTGCACGAAAATACAATTTATATAGATGAAACAAAATCTAGTGATGCAGATTTATACAGTTATATTATTCAACGACCTAATCCAAAAACTGCAGGAATTCCAATTCCACTGATTTTTTATAATTTTGGAGATCCTGAGTTTGAAAAAAGTTTTGATGAATGGATAATTAATCATCCCGAAAGATACAACTCATTAAAGAATGTTTTTTCATCAAAACAAACCAATGTTATTTACAATACAGAAGTTGGGTTTAATAATTGGTTCTTAAATAAAGGGCAAGCACCCGAAATAGTAGATTTAAACAAGGCAAAAAAAACAGTAAATTCTTTGAGAAGTTATTATTTTTCAAAAGGCTTTTTTGATGTTGAAGTATCTCTTTCTGATACAATTATAAAAGAAAAACAAAAAGATATTGCTTATCATATTAAACCAAATGATAGATATTATATTGACACGATTAAGAGTCAAATTTCATCGGCTGTTTTAGATTCTATTTATCGCAACAATTTAGATGATTCCTTCTTAAAAAGTGGTGAGCCTTTTGTTTTTAATAAATTTGAATTAGAAGACCAGCGCTTATTAAAACTATATAGAAACTCTGGTATTTATCATTTTAAATCAAATAATATTGGTTTTTGGACAGATTCTACAAAAATGGATTATCGCAAAGAAATTACTTTAAGAATCCCAAATAGAACTATAACAAAAAAAGACAGTACTTATAGTGTTCCTTATAGAATACAAAAAATTAAAAATGTAAATGTTTACACCAATTTTGATCTTGCAAATATAGGTGCTGTACAAAAGGATTCGGCTTCATATAATGGAATTAATTTTTTTGCAAAAGAAAAATTAGAATATAAACCTAAACATTTATCACAATCTATATTTATTCATCCTGATAGTATTTATAGAGATGAAGATTTAAGTTTAACCCTTAATCATTTAAGAAAGCTACAAAATTTTAAATCGGGAATAAGTGTAAAATACAAAGAAAATGAAGATGAAACTCTAGATGCAAACATCTACCTAAATCCTTTAAAAAAATATGCCCTTACTTTTAATGTTGACGCAACAACTTCAAATATAAAACCATTTGGGATTTTGGGTAAATTTTCATTTTTAGATAGAAATGTTTTTAAAGGTTCAGAATTGTTTGAAATATCATTTCAAGGTTCGTTTTTAAACGTTACAAAAGACGCTTCTAATAGCTCTAGTTTTTTTAATGCATGGGAATTTTTATCAAATGCTTCACTTACTTTTCCAAGAATTTTATTTCCTTTTAACACCTCATCTATCATCCCAAAACGGATGTCTCCACAAACGAATATCAACATTTCATACGGAACACAAAAGAATATTGGCCTAGACAGAAATGCATTAACTGCAGGATTTGGATATAATTGGCGTACATCTAAAAAAGCAGGGCATAAATTAGATTTATACAATGTTCAATATATTAAAAATCAGAATGTTGATAATTATTTTATTATTTATGACTCTGAGTATAATAAATTAAATGATGCCTCAGAAGATATTTTTGGTGTTCCATTGCCACAAGACAACACCGTTCTAAATGCTTTTATGGATGTTGTATTAGATCCTAATAAAAATTATGATGAAACTCATCCTGATTCTTATGACGAAGTATCAGATGTAAATGAACGAAGAGATATTTTAATTGAAGATGTACTTGTACCTGTAATTTCCTATTCATTTAATTATAATACAAAGGAAAATATAAATGATCAAGATTTTTATTTCTTTACAGGACGAATTGTTGCTGCTGGTAATTTAACAACAGCTTTATCATTTGACACAAATAGTAACGGACAAAAATTAATGCTTGGAGTTCCAATTGCTCAATACTTAAAAACAGAGGTAGAGTTTAAAAGATATTGGGATTTTAAAAAAGATAATATTTTAGTTTTCAGAACTTTCGTTGGCGCTGCATTTCCTTACGGAAACTCTAATAATATACCTTTTAGTCGTAGTTATAGTGCAGGTGGATCAAATGATATAAGGGCTTGGAGAACGTATGATCTAGGACCAGGTGGAGTAGAAAATAATCTGGAGTTTAATGTTGGAAGTTTTAAAATTGTAACAAATTTTGAATATAGATTCAAATTAATGAATAATATTTATAGTGCATTATTTATTGATTTAGGAAATATTTGGGATATCACCGATTCAGATCTTGTATCAGATCAAGGAAAATTTACTAGCCTAAGTTCTTTAAAAAATATTGCTATTGGTTCTGGCTTTGGTATTCGCTATGATTTTAATTTCTTAGTTTTTAGATTTGATACCGGGTTTAAAACTTATGAACCTTACTTAACGGAAAGTGATAAATGGCTTCGACATTATAATTTTAGCAATGCCGTATATAATATTGGAATTAATTACCCTTTCTAATCCAAATTACTTAAAATACTTTTCATCTACCTTAAAAATTAGAATAAAATAAGTTCAAATATATTTTATTTCGTAATTTTGCTAATCTAATTTTAATATACCATAAAAATATAAATCATGTCAAAAAAATTCAAATCTGGAGTAAATACAGGAAACGATGTTCAAGAGATCTTTAAACTAGCTAAAGAAAAGAATTTTGCTCTTCCAGCTGTAAATGTAACAAGTTCAAGTACCATAAACGCTGTACTTGAAACTTCAAAAGAATTAAACGCACCAGTAATAATTCAATTTTCAAATAGTGGTGCAGCTTTTAATGCAGGTAAAGGATTGAGTAACGACAATCAAGCAGCAGCAATTTTGGGTGCAATTGCAGGCGCAAAACACGTTCATGTAATGGCTAAAGCTTATGATATTCCTGTAATTTTACATACAGATCATTGTGCAAAAAAATTATTGCCATGGATTGATGGTTTGTTAGATGCCGGTGAAATATTTTATAAAGAGAATGGAGTTCCGTTATATAGCTCACATATGATTGATCTTTCTGAAGAATCTCTTGTAGAGAACATTGATATTTGTAAAACATATTTAGAACGTATGAGCAAAATTGGAATGACTCTTGAAATCGAATTAGGTATTACTGGAGGAGAAGAAGATGGTGTAGATAATTCTGATGTGGATGCTTCAAAATTATATACACAACCAGAAGAAGTTGCCTATGCTTATGAAGAATTATTAAAGGTAAGCCCTAATTTTACTATTGCTGCTTCATTTGGAAATGTACACGGAGTTTATAAGCCTGGAAATGTTAAACTAACACCAAAAATTTTAGATAATTCTCAAAAATATATTGAAGAAAAATACAACACAGGTAAAAATCCTGTTGATTTTGTTTTTCACGGAGGTTCTGGTTCTTCGCTTGAAGAAATTAGAGAAGCAATTGGATATGGTGTAATTAAAATGAATATCGATACCGATTTACAATATGCATACATGACTGGTGTTAGAGATTATTTTAAAAAATATACCGACTATTTAAACGATCAAATTGGAAATCCTGAGGGTGATGATGCTCCAAATAAAAAATATTACGATCCAAGAAGATGGGTGCGTGAGGCAGAATCAACATTTAAAGCTCGTTTAAAACAAGCTTTTGAAGACTTAAATAATATCAATACATTATAATACAAGAAATTTATCTTAGGAGAATCAAAATTAATTTTGATTCTCCTTTTTTTATTAACTTGCCTGCCAATTTATAAATTCAAAATACTTATATATGAGTTCTTGGTTTAAACGAAAAGATAAAGGGATACAAACTCCCACCGACGAAAAAAAAGATGTCCCAAAAGGACTTTGGTATAAAACACCAAGTGGAAAAGTAATTGACTCTGATGAGTTAAAAGAAAATTTATATGTAAGCCCAGAAGATGGTTATCATGTTAGAATTGGAAGTAATGAATACTTTGAAATTTTATTTGACAACAATAAATATAAAGAACTGGATGCTAAGCTAACTTCAAAAGATCCATTAGGTTTTACGGATACAAAAAAATATACCGACCGATTAAAAGAAGCAAAAAAGAAAACAAATTTACACGATGCTATTAGAACTGCAGTAGGTAAATCTTATGGTAAAGATTTGGTAATTGCTGCAATGGATTTTACTTTTATAGGTGGATCAATGGGAAGCGTTGTAGGTGAAAAAATTGCAAGAGCAATTGATTATTCAATTAAAAAGAAAATTCCTTTTTTAATGATTTCCAAATCGGGTGGAGCACGTATGCAAGAAGCTCCATTATCCTTAATGCAACTGGTAAAAACTTCAGCAAAATTAGCACAATTAGCAGAGGTTAAAATTCCATATATCTCTCTTTCTACAGATCCAACAACTGGAGGCACAACTGCTTCATATGCTATGCTGGGTGATATTAATATTGCCGAACCAAATGCCTTAATTGGATTTGCTGGTCCAAGAATTGTAAAAGATACAACTGGTAAAGATCTTCCTGAAGGATTTCAACGATCAGAATTTTTATTAGAGCACGGCTTCCTAGATAAAATTATTGAACGTAAAAATCTTAAAGAACAAATTAATCTATACTTAGATTTAATTTTAAATAACCCAATAAGAAATTAAATTAATAAAGAGTTTATATATATCAATGAACAAAAAAGAGAGCTTGCTAAGATTTAGCAAGCTCTCTTTTTATCTAAACTATTAACCCTAAAATTTACTATTTTCTTCTCTTACTTAAATGAATTTCATGTTCTTCACCATTAACTGTTGCGATTGCAATATCATCACAAGTTCCATCTCCATAATTTAGTGTAATTTTTTTATCACCTATTTCAATTTCAGTAATACCACTTACAATAAATCTACATGACATTTCTCTACGTAAAGGTTCGATAATTGTTGCTATTTTAATTTCACCATCTTTATTTGTGATTGTCCATTTTCCAGTTATTAAAAATACATTATCTCCCCAAACTTTATTTCCAAATCCTTCAACCCACTCTCTAGTTCTTTCCCCTTTTACAGAAACAAAAGTTCCATCTTCCCAAATAATTTTAATATCTCTATTTATAGTTGCCTGAGGATTACCTGAGTCATTGATTTTAATTCTAGCTTTATGAACTGTTCCTTCAATTTTCTTATCATTAAAATAAAAATCTTCAAAAGTATAATCAATATCTACAGATAATTCAGAAATATTAAATTTAAAAGTAACAAAAATCTTACCCTTTAAAACATTATCATTTTTGGTTGTACATCCATCACCATAATCAATGGTCACTTCTTTTGTTCCTTTAGTAATAACTTTAGTAATCGTTACACAATCTGGTAAAAATTTACTTTCAGTATTATCGCTTTTTGCAGCAGTTGGATTTGTCTCATTAAAATAAATATCTTCAATAATAGCATCAACACTTTCAGAAACATCATCAATTTCTGTTTGTGTTTTAGCACTTGTTTCATCTAGAGTAATTGTGTCATCTATTCCTAAGTTATTATCATCACAAGAAATAAATAAAATTCCTATAACGAAAAAAGTTAAAAATCCTAATCTGATATTCTGTTCTTGTCTAGTTTTCATAATATAATTTTGTTTGCAATTTTGACTGTGAAATTACAAAAAGGTTTAATAACAGCCATCTTTATAGAGAAAAATAATGCATTGTCAATCAAAATAATAGTATTATATTTGCCGCCTGATACAAAGAGTATCAAAAACATACATAAAAATTATTAAAAATTAATGTTAGCATGTATTTAACAGCAGAAAAAAAGAAAGAGATTTTCAAAAAACATGGAAAATCTGAAAATGACTCAGGTTCAAGTGAAGGGCAAATTGCATTATTCACTCACCGAATTGCTCACTTAACAGAGCATTTAAAATCAAATCGTAAAGATTTTAACACCGAAAGATCTCTAGTTAGATTAGTAGGTAAACGTAGAAACCTTTTAGACTATTTAATTAAAACGGATATTGTTAGATATCGTGCAATAATTAAAGAATTAGGTATTAGAAAATAAGTATTTTTAGAGAGGCCTTGCGCCTCTCTTTTTTATTCTATTCAATTCATTGGCAACTTCATTTACAACACAACTACAAAGTTTAAACCATGAATTAATTATTTACTTGATATCAAGTAAATGTAAATAACAAATTATGATTCCAAAAGTATTTAAAGAAATTATTGATCTAGGAGATGGAAGAACTATTTCAATTGAAACTGGAAAGTTAGCAAAACAAGCACACGGTTCGGTTGTAGTTCAATCAGGTAACTGTATGTTACTATGTACGGTTGTTTCTAATTACAAACAATCTGATGTAGATTTCTTACCCCTAACAGTTGATTATCGCGAAAAATTTGCGGCAGCTGGTCGTTATCCAGGAGGATTTTTTAAACGTGAAGCAAGACCAAGTGATGGTGAAGTTTTAACCATGAGATTAGTTGACCGTGTTTTACGTCCGCTTTTCCCAAAAGATTATCATGCAGAAACCCAAGTTATGATTCAATTAATGTCTCATGATGAAGATATAATGCCTGATGCTATGGCTGGTTTGGCTGCATCTGCTGCAATACAATTGTCAGATTTCCCTTTCGAATGTCCTATTTCTGAAGTTCGTGTTGGTCGTGTAGATGGTGAATTTATAATCAACCCCTCTAGAGCTCAACTAGAAAATTCTGACATTGAAATGATGATTGGTGCTTCTGCTGATTCAGTAATGATGGTAGAAGGTGAAATGGATGAGGTTTCTGAAGAAGAAATGGTAGAAGCAATTAAAATTGCTCACGAAGCAATTAAAGTACAATGTGCTGCACAAGTTAAATTAGCTGAAGCATTTGGAAAAAAAGAAGTTCGTGAATATGCTGTCGAAAGAGAAGATGCTGATCTTGCTGAGAAAATTAAGGGTATGGCTTATGATAAAGTTTATGCCATTGCAAAAGCTGGATCTTCAAAACAAGAAAGAAGTGCTGCATTTGTAGAAATAAGAGATGAAATAACAGCAAGTTTTTCGGAAGAAGAAATCGAAGATTATGGAGATTTAATTTCTTCGTACTATCACAAAGCAGAAAAAGCTGCAATTCGTGACCTTACTTTAAATGAAGGGTTACGTTTAGACGGTAGAAAAACTACAGAAATTCGCCCTATTTGGTGTGAGGTTGATTATTTACCTTCAACTCATGGTTCGGCAATTTTTACTCGTGGTGAAACACAAGCATTAGCAACTGTAACTCTTGGAACTTCCAGAGAAGCAAATAAAATTGATATGCCTTCTTTTGAAGGAGAAGAAACGTTTTATTTACATTATAATTTCCCTCCATTTTGTACAGGTGAAGCAAGACCTTTAAGGGGAACTTCACGTAGAGAAGTGGGGCATGGAAATTTAGCACAACGTGCTTTAAAAGGCATGATCCCAGCTGATTGTCCTTATACAGTTCGTGTAGTATCAGAGGTGTTAGAATCAAATGGTTCTTCATCTATGGCAACAGTTTGTTCTGGTACTATGGCATTAATGGATGCAGGTGTACAGATGAAAAGTCCGGTTTCAGGTATTGCTATGGGATTGATTTCTGATCCGGAAACAGGAAAATATGCAGTGTTATCT
>DAOUQH010000140.1 GCA_030625645.1 Flavobacteriia bacterium
TTTAATTCAAAATAATCAAAAGGTAATTTTGAGTCTTGATTTTCTAAAGTACCATTGGCAAATGATCTTTGTAAAATATCTTCCACAATAAAATCAAGGGCAATACTTTCGGGATGGTATTCATTTTTTAAATTGAGTTTAAATAATTTTGCCGATGAATTATACCAAAAAGCTTTAAGTCCGCTACGGTAACCTTTGATTAGATCATACAAGGTTTCTCCAGTTTGACGGTTGATTAGTTTTATCATGACTCTTCCTTCAGTTCGAGTCATTTTTTTTAATTCATCCGTAAATTCACCCTCCATATATTTTTGAACCTTACGAATCTGTTTTTTTCTTTTACGTTTAGATTTAATTCCTAAAAGTTCAGTATTGATCTCTGTCAACTTTTCAGATGCTAGTTTAGCGTAAGGATATGCATGATGAACCTTTTTATAATACCAGTAATAGTATTTTCTTTCTTTAGTTGAATCAAATTTTCGACGTTTAAAAATAATCACCTCATCAAGTGGTATGGTAAGTGAATCATTTCTAATGATATAATAATCATCTTTCCTTATATTTTTCTCTTTTTTTTGGGAAAAAGTGAAAAAAGGAATCAATAAAATAAGTATAAAACAAATATTTTTCATGGCAATCTGGTAACTCAAAAATCAGTCCAAAATTAAGAATATGTTTGTTTATAAATGGTTAATATATTATTAATTTTTTAAAGCCTTTAAGGTTTTGGATTCTATCTAATAACTTCTTATTTTCGTAAAAAAAAACAATATGGCACGACAAAGAATTATCGATGCAAAATCAATTAAATTTCTAGAAAAATATTTGAATAATGCTTCACCAACAGGTTATGAATCTGAAGGGCAAAAAATTTGGATGGATTATTTAAAACCTTACGTAGATACTTTTATTACGGATAATTATGGGACTGCCGTTGGTGTTATAAATCCTAAAGCTAAGTATAAAGTTGTTATTGAAGGTCATGCCGATGAAATTTCGTGGTATGTTAATTATATTACTGAGGATGGTTTGATATATGTAATTAGAAATGGTGGAAGCGACCATCAAATAGCACCTTCTAAACGCGTGAATATTCATACAAAAAAAGGAATTGTTCAGGGTATTTTTGGTTGGCCAGCAATTCACACCCGTATTTCAGGTAAAGAAGAACCACCAAAGCTAGATAATATTTTTATTGATGTAGGTTGTAAAACCAAAAAACAAGTAGAAAAATTGGGTGTTCATGTTGGTTGTGTTATAACTTATCCCGATGAGTTTTTTATTTTAAATAAACACAATTTTGTTTGTAGAGCTCTAGATAATCGTTTGGGAGGATTTATGATTGCTGAAGTTGCCAGAATGTTATCTGAAAATAAAAAGAAACTACCTTTTGGTTTATACATTACCAATTCAGTACAAGAAGAAATTGGCTTGCGAGGTGCTGAAATGATTACACATACTATTAAGCCAGATTTAGCAATTGTTACCGATGTTTGTCATGATACAACTACACCTATGATCGATAAAAAGAAAGAAGGTGAAACAAAATCTGGTGATGGTCCGGTAATTTCTTATGCGCCTGCTGTGCAGAATAATGTACGCGAAATGATTGTTGAAACCGCTGAAAAAAATAAGATACCTTTTCAACGAATGGCTTCTTCTAGAGCTACCGGAACGGATACAGATGCTTTTGCTTATTCAAATGGAGGAGTGCCATCAGCTTTAATTTCGTTGGCATTAAGATATATGCATACTACGGTTGAAATGGTGCATAGAGATGATGTGGAAAATGTAATAAAATTGATTTATGAAACCTTATTAGAAATTGATCCTAAAAAAGGATTTAGTTATTTTAAATAAATAAAAATGAAATTAATAAAACCAATTCAAGACCTGTATAGTGAAGATTTTTCTCATTGTTATGGATGTGGAAGATTAAATGATGAAGGACATCATTTAAAAACCTATTTAGATGATGAGATAACAATTAGTAAATTTATACCTAAAGATTACCATATTGCCATTGAAGGTTTTGTTTATGGTGGTTTATTAGCATCGTTGATTGATTGTCATGGTACAGGCTCTGCTGCAATTTTTTATGCAAAAGTAAACAAGATAGAATTGAAAGAAGGAAATTCACCTAGATTTGTTACAGGAAAATTAAATGTAAATTATATAAAACCAACTCCTCTTGGTAAAGAATTAGTGATTAAAGGTAAATTGATGGTAATGGCAAAGCGTAAGGTTAAAATAGCCATAGATGTGCTGGTTGAAGGTGTTGTAACTGTAACAGGTGAAGTAACCGCTGTTCTATTGCCCGATAATTTTGGGAGTTGATTTTTTTTATTTACAAATAGTTAAATTAATTAAAACCTTATATATGAAAAAATTAAGTATTTTACTCTCTGTGGTATTTGTATTAATTAATGTAAATACATTGATTTCACAAAACTCTTCACCAAAACAAATCATTGAAGAAAAAGTTAAAAATAAGTCAATTACAGCAGCAGGGCTTGTTCTTTCATCGCAAAAAGTTATATCAGATTTTTATTCAAATAGAGAATTTGAACTAGCATGGAAAGATGAAAAAGACAGAAAAGACCTTATAACAAGTATTCAATCGGCATATGATGAAGGTTTAAACCCTAATGATTATCATATAGAAATAATTGAAAACCTAACCAAATCAAACTACAAGAAATTAAACAATAAAGATGTTGTAGAATTTGATATGATCCTAACAGATGCGTATATTTTATATGCTTCGCATTTGGCATCCGGTAAAGTTGAGCAGTCAAAAATTAGAAAAGATTGGGATATACCACTAAATACAAAACCAATTAGAGTTGATAGTTTATTGACTGTTTCTTTAAATTATAATAAAATTATTGAATCCTTTAATAACGAAAAACCCCAAACCTCTTTATATCAGAACTATAAAAAATCTCTTAAAAAATATAGAAAGATTGTTAATGATGGAGGTTGGACAAAAATTCCAGAAGGTGAAACACTAAAAATGGGAATGACCGATGATAGAATTATCAAAATTAGAGAGTATTTAGCTGTTAAGCAAGGTTTTGAAATGGTAAAGAAGGATGTAAATGTATTTGATGAAGATCTAGAAAAAGCTGTTATTGAATTTCAAGATAAACACAATACAGCTGAAGATGGTGTAATTGGCGCTGGAACTTTAAGACTTATGAATGTATCAGCTGATGAAATTGTCGATAAGATAAGAGTGAATATGGAAAGAGCAAGGTGGTTACCACCTGTATTTGAAGATGATTTCTTAATGGTAAATATAGCAGGTTTCTATATCAAGAGATTTACAAATGGAAAAGAAGTTTTTTACTCAAGAGTTATTGTTGGAAAGATTCACCATGAAACACCGGTTTTTAAAGATAGAATGGAATATATTGAAATGAATCCTACTTGGACTTTACCTTTTTCAATATCTGTGCATGAAACTTTGCCAAAATTAAAAAAGAATCCAGGTTATCTTAAAGATAAACATATGATTATAATGGATAGAAATGGTAAAAAACTTAATCCTGATAATATTGATTTTAGTCAATATTCAAGTAGTAACTTTCCATTTATCATTCGACAAACTGCAGGATCTTGGAATGCTTTAGGACAGGTTAAATTTATATTTCCAAATAAACATTCAATTTATTTACATGATACTCCATCGCGAAGTTTATTTGAGAAAAAAGATAATAGAGCTTTTAGTCATGGATGTATTAGATTGCAAAAAAAATGGGAGTTGTTGATGAGTTTAATGGGAGACCCATGGGATATGGATAAAATTAATGAAGTTTTAAATTCGGGTGAAACTACAAGAATTCTTTTAAAAGAACCTATAGATATTTACTTACTTTACGGAACTGTTAGTTATGGGAAAAATGATGAAATGTATATAGATAAA
>DAOUQH010000024.1 GCA_030625645.1 Flavobacteriia bacterium
ATTATTGGATGGATTAGATAAAATTGATTGGCCTCAACCATTAAAAGATTCCCAGATAAATTGGATTGGAAGGTCGGAGGGAGCGTCTGTGGAGTTCGATATCCAAAATTCAAAATCTAAAATTGGTGTATTTACAACTCGTCCGATACAATTTTTGGTGTGTCATTTATGACTTTGGCTCCTGAGCATGAATTGGTATCAGAAATTACTACAGATGAATATAAAGTTGCTGTTGAAAACTATATTGAAAAAACATCAAAACGTAGTGAGCGTGATAGAATGGCTGATGTAAAAACTATTTCAGGTCAGTTTACTGGAGCTTATGCAGTTCATCCGTTTAGCGGAAAAGAAATTCCAATTTGGATTGGTGATTATGTGTTGGCTAGCTATGGTACTGGAGCTGTAATGGCAGTACCTTGTGGAGATCAGCGTGATTATGATTTCGCAAAACACTTTGGTATTGAAATTCCAAATATTTTTCAAGATATTGATATTTCAGAACAAGCTTGTGAAGACAAAACCGCTGTTATTGCCAATTCTGACTTTATTAGTGGAATGCCTGCTAAAAAAGCTATAAAAAGAATAATATATGAGTTAGAGCAAAAAGAAATAGGAAAAGGAAAAATTAATTACCGTTTAAGAGATGCTATTTTTTCTCGTCAACGTTATTGGGGCGAGCCATTCCCCGTTTATTATAATGATGGGATACCTCAAATGATTGATGTAGCTCATTTACCAATAAAATTACCGGAGGTTGAAAAGTATTTACCAACTGAAGACGGAAAACCACCTTTAGGAAATGCAAAAAAATGGTATTGGTTAGAGGAAAATGGTGTTGGCAAAATAGTATCTAAAGAAGAGTTTGAGAATACCTCTCCTTCGGGAAGGCGTGGAGGTGCTTTAGAATTAAATACTATGCCAGGATGGGCGGGAAGTGCCTGGTATTTTAACAGATATATGGATGCTGATAATTCAAATGATTTTGCAAGTAAAGAAGCATTAGAATATTGGAAAGATGTAGATCTTTATTTAGGAGGAAGTGAGCATGCAACAGGACATTTATTATATTCTCGTTTCTGGCAAAAATTCTTGTTTGATAAAGGATTAGTTCCTGTAGATGAGTATGCAAAAAAGTTAATCAATCAGGGAATGATTCTTGGTACAAGTGCTTTTGTTTATCGTTGGGATTATAGTAATAACGATTATGAAGATATGCCAAAAAAGACAATATTTGTCAGTAAAAACAGAATGGAAGAGATTCTTAAAGAAAGATCTTCAATTACTGAAGCTAATAAAAAATTAAAAGTTGATCAGTTAGACCTAGTAGGTTCATTAGAGTTGAGTGATGAAACAGCAGAATATTCACATTTTACTCCAATTCATGCCGATGTTTCATTTGTAAATGCATCAAACGAATTGGATATTGAAGCATTTAAAAACTGGAGACCTGAATATAAAAATGCTCAATTTGTTTTAGAAGACGGTAAGTATGTTGTTGGTAGAGAGGTAGAAAAAATGTCAAAATCTAAATATAACGTTGTAAACCCAGATAATATTTGTGCTGATTATGGTGCAGATACTTTGCGTTTATACGAAATGTTCTTAGGTCCGTTGGAGCAGGCAAAACCATGGAATACTGCTGGAATTACTGGGGTACATGGATTCTTAAAAAAGATGTGGAAATTATATCACTCTGGTGAAGATGGGGTATTCTTTGTTTCAGATGATGAACCAACAAAAGATGAATTAAAAACTTTACATAAAACCATTAAAAAAGTTGATGAGGATATTACTAATTTTTCATTTAACACTTCTGTGAGTTCATTTATGATTGCTGTAAATGAGTTAACATCGCAAAAGTGTAATAAAAGAGCAATTTTAGAACCTTTAGCTATAATTGTATCCCCTTATGCGCCGCATATAGCTGAAGAATTATGGAATAAATTAGGGAATAAAGACTCGATTTCTACAGCAGATTTTCCAATTTTTGAAGAAAAATATTTGATAGAAAGTACAAAGAATTATCCAATATCATTTAATGGAAAATTCCGTTTTACAATTGAACTTTCTTTAGATTTATCCAAAGAAGAAGTTGAAAAAGAAGTAATGGCAAATCAAAAAACACAAGAACAATTAGCAGGAAGAACACCTAAAAAAGTAATTGTTGTGCCTGGAAAAATTGTAAATATTGTAGGATAATGAATTGGAATATTGAAATTATAGGCTTGATTGCAGCGGTTTTAACTACCGTTGGTTTTGTTCCGCAGTTATATAAATCATTAAAAACAAAAAATGTTGAAGGTGTATCACTTACTATGTATTTGATTTTGTTTGTTGGCCTTTTGTTTTGGTTAGCCTATGGTTTTCTAATCGATAGTTTTGCAATAAAACTTGCAAATATAGTTTCAGGAGTTTTAGTTTTTATTATAATTATTTTGCGAGTAATTTATAAAAACAAAAGCTAATTTTTTTAGTAGATGTTAAACTGTATAATTTAGACTCGTGTTGTAAGCTTTATTTATTATATTTGTTAGAATAGATATTTTGAATTTAATAATAACCTTATAAAAATAATAAATATAACAGATGAAAAAACAACTAACAGAATCAAGACTTCTTAAATTGTACTTCCTTCTATTTTGCACTATTTTTACTTTTCATTCAGCATTCTCACAAGATTTATATATCGGATCTGGCGGAGAATTCTTTTTGAAAAAGAATACAGAATTTACAACTAGCAATACAATTGTTAACTTAGATTCTTCAGGTAAGTTTATTCTAGAATCTGGTAATGACTGGGGTTCTGAAACCGAGTATGTAAATGGTAAAGTAGAAGCAAAAGGAACAGGAGAAACAAAACTTCCAATTGGTGAAAACGGAGTTTATGCACCAGTTATTGCCACACATTCAGGAGATATTACGGCATCTTATTTTAATGCTTCTCCAACTACAGGTTCAAACGGAGTTGATGTTGATGCAATATCAAATATTGAATATTGGGAACTTACAGGTAATGCAATAGTTACTTTACCGTGGAATGATGATAGCGATATTACATCATTGGTAAATAATAATGGAGGAGCACTAAATTCAGTAGCAATTGTTGGCTACGAAAGTGGTGTTTGGAATTTGATAAGTAATTCGCAAACTAATACTGTAACAGGAGATTTATTAAATGGTGATGTAACGAGTGAAGCCAATAACGAGGTAGACTTAAATAAGTTTACGCAGTTTACTTTTGGAATAGATCATCAATTGGCATTAGCAGTTGAAGATTTGTTTTTGTCAACAGGTATTAATGTTTTATCAAACCCAATTCAAACAAACGAAAGGTACATTCGATTTAGAACTTCCAATGAGTTAAACGATTTACAAGTCTCACTTTTTGATGTTACTGGAAGAAAGATTAATCATTATAATATTTCGACTTATAACAATATGGGATCTATACCAAAACCGAATATTAAAACCGGGGTTTACTTTTTGAAATTTGATTATGAAGGTAAACAAGGAGTTAAAAAAATAATAATTAAATAAAAATATAAAGATATGTTTAAAAATATACTAACACTCGCCTTAATGTTTTTTATAACATTTACTGGAATTGCACAAGTTGGAATTGGTACAACTACACCTGATCCTTCTTCGGCTTTAGATATTACTGCTACCGATAAAGGTTTTTTAATGCCTAGAATGACAACAGCTCAAAAAGATGCAATAATTTCACCTGCAGGTGGATTACAAGTTTACGATACCGAGACTAAATCAGTTTGGACTTTTGATGGTGCTGCTTGGAAAGAGGGATCTGGAGGAGCAGGTAAATTTGTAGATGGTGCTACACCTGATATTGCTTATTACTCTGGAAAAGTAGGTATTGGCAGAGATGCTTTTAGTGGTGCTCATAAATTATGGGTAGAAGGAAATAAAGAAGATTCCTCAACAAATACAGCCGCCAAAATTGTAGCGAATTTTAACGGTACAGGTACAAGTACAGCAACTTATGGTTTGGCTACTGAATCTAATAATACAAGTTCTGGTACTGTTACAAGTGCATCAGGTACATTATCAGCAGTTACAAATGGCGAAAGCGGAACAATAGATACTGCTATTTCTTCATGGAGTTATATAATAAATAGAGGAGCTATGCCTTATGGATTAGGAGCATTAGGAATCATTTATAATTATGGAGGAGGAGTTGTAACTACAGGTATTGGGTCTCTTGGTTCTATTGAGAATTATTCAGGAGCACAAGTTGATAATGCGTATTTAGGAGATTTTTCTGTTACAAATGATGGTACAATCGGTAATTTGTTTGGTGGATATTTTGAAACATACGGAAATGGATTAGTAACTAATTCGTATGCAATTTATATTGAGAGTAATTTTAATAGAGGATCTGCAGATAATTTTGCAATTTATTCCGCACCAGATATTGATTCTTATATAGAGGGCGATGTTGGAGTTGGTATAAGAGCCCCACAACAAAAAATACATATTAGCGGAGCAATGCGTCTAGAACCTCAAGCTTCTGCACCAACAAATGGTGCCTTGGGGGATTTATATGTTAATACGGATGGTAAATTATATTTTCATAATGGAACGGCATGGAAAGAAGTTCAGTTGGCACCATAAGTTTTTATGATTTTATCAATATATTATAGTAAAGTTTATATTTTACCTAAAAATACTTTGATTTTAAAAAAAACTTTATAAATTTGTAGAGAGTTAATTGAATATATGAAAATACAAATTACACATACTTGGTGGTCTTTACGGAAACATTATTCGTGAGGTGGTAATTTGTTTATAATATCAAAAGGCTTGTCTTCACGACAAGCCTTTTTTTATAGTAAATTATTTCAATATTTTAATAAAAAAATAAAGACAAATAGAATCTAGCTTAACTTAAAAATGAAATACAAAATAAAGACACATTATAAAAAAATACTAGCCGATACAATTACACCGGTAAGTATTTATTTAAAGATAAGAGATAAATTTCCAAATAGTATATTATTGGAAAGTTCGGATTATCACGGTAATGAAAATAGTTTTTCGTATATCTGTTGCAACCCTATAGCCAGTATAACTGTAAAGAATGAAATAGTTATAGAAGAATTTCCTGATGGCAAAAACGAGGAAACCGCGATAGATTCAGAATTGAATATTCCACAAAAAATAGAAAATTTCGCTCAGAATTTTAAAATTGATAACTCAGAATTCAAATTTATAAATAATGGTTTATTTGGTTATATCAGCTACGATGCGGTTAGGTATTTTGAAGATATTTCTATAACTAAAAAAGAAGATGATCTTGAAATTCCGGATATTTATTATGCGGTTTATCAAAATATAATTGCCATAAATCATTTTAAAAATGAGGCCTATATCTTTGCTCACTGTTACAATTCAGAAGAAAACTTAGAAGAAATACAATCATTGATAAGTTCTAAGAATTTTGCAAGTTATCCATTTAGCAAGATGAATGATGAAACTTCTAATTTAACAGATGAAGAGTTTATGAAATTTGTTGAGTTTGGTAAAAAGCATTGTTATCGAGGAGATGTCTTTCAGTTGGTTTTATCAAGAAGATTTTCTCAAAGTTTTAAAGGTGATGAATTTAATGTTTATAGGGCTTTACGATCAATAAATCCATCTCCATATCTATTTTATTTTGACTATGGTGATTTTAAAATATTTGGTTCTTCACCCGAAGCACAGTTAGTTGTTCAAGATGATAAAACAGAAATTCATCCAATAGCAGGAACTTTTAAACGAACAGGTAATGATGAGCAAGATCTTATTTTAGCAAAAAAATTGGCAAAAGATGATAAAGAAAATGCAGAGCATGTAATGTTAGTCGATCTAGCAAGAAATGATCTAAGTAGAAATGGTGATAATGTTAAGGTGGAAACATATAAAGAAATTCAGTTTTTTTCACATGTTATTCACTTGGTTTCAAAAGTTATTGGCAAAAAATTTAAGGATGTTACTACAATGCAAGTTGTTGCAGATACTTTTCCAGCAGGAACTTTAAGCGGAGCTCCCAAGCATAAAGCAATGCAATTGATAGAAAAATATGAAAAAACAAATCGTACTTTTTATGGAGGAGCAATTGGTTTTATGGATTTTAACGGTAACTTTAATCATGCAATAATTATCCGTTCATTTTTGAGTAAAAACCATCGTTTGTTTTATCAGGCTGGAGCTGGAATAGTAGCAAAATCAGATTCAAAAAGTGAAACACAGGAAGTATATAATAAATTAAAAGCTTTGCATAGAGCTTTAGAATTAGCTGAAAATATTTAAAAATGAAAAAAATATTAGTTATAGATAATTATGATTCTTTTACCTACAATTTGGTTCATTATCTCGAAGATTTAGATTGCGAAGTAACTGTAAAAAGAAACGATAAAATTGATTTAAAAGAAATTGAAAACTACGATAAGATATTGCTATCACCTGGTCCCGGAATACCAGATGAAGCGGGTTTGTTAAAGCCAATTATTAAAAAATATGCATCAACGAAAAGTATTTTGGGTGTTTGTTTAGGTCAACAAGCTATTGCTGAAGTTTTTGGAGGAAAAATCGAAAATTTGAGTGAAGTTTATCATGGAGTATCAACGGAGGTTAAGCTTACAAATACTGATGAGGTTTTGTATACAGATATTCCGCAAAAAATTGAGGTTGGTCGTTATCATTCGTGGGTTGTTTCTAAGGATTTACCAGATGAATTGATTGTAACTTCAGTTGATGAAAATGGTGAAATCATGTCATTAAAACATAAAGATTTTAATCTAAGAGCTGTGCAGTATCATCCCGAATCAATTTTAACACCAAAAGGAAAACAAATTTTAAAGAATTGGGTGGAGTCTGAATAATAAACTATTTAATAATTGCGCATCTTGCAGTTAAGATAAAAAAATGAAAGATATACTTAACAGATTAATCAACCAAGAAAAAATCACTAAAGAAGAAGCAAAGAATGTTTTGGTGAATATCTCAAATGGTAAATATAATAACAACCAAATTGCTGCTTTTTTAACCGTTTATATGATGCGAAGTATTTCGGTAGAAGAATTAGATGGTTTTAGAGAAGCTCTTTTAGATTTGTGCTTAAAAGTTGATTTATCTAATTTTAATACAATTGATCTTTGTGGAACAGGAGGTGATGGAAAAGACACTTTTAATATTTCAACATTAAGTTCTTTTATAACTGCCGGAGCAGGAGTAAAAGTAGCAAAACATGGTAATTACGGAGTTTCTTCTTCATGTGGGTCTTCTAATGTTTTAGAGTTTTTGGGAGTGAATTTCACCAATGAAGAAAGCAAACTACAAAGATCTATCGATGAGGCGGGAATATGTATTTTACATGCACCATTATTTCATCCGGCAATGAAAAATGTTGCTCCAATAAGAAGAGAATTAGGAGTTAAAACTTTTTTTAATATGCTAGGTCCTATGGTAAATCCTTCATTTCCTCAAAATCAGATGGTAGGAGTTTTTAGTTTGGAATTGGCAAGATTATATGGTTATTTGTATCAAAATACCGATAAAAATTATGCTATTTTACATGATCTTGCCGGTTATGATGAAATCTCCTTGACAGGAAATACAAAAGTGATTACAAATAAAATAGATAAAATTTTTAAACCTGCTGATTTGAATTTGAAAACTCATTCAGCCAATGAAATTAAAGGTGGTTTAACTGTAAAAGATAGTGCTAAAATTTTTATCAATATCCTTAGCGGGAATGGTACCAAAGCACAAAACAATGTAGTTTGTGCTAATGCTGGATTGGCAATCGCGACAGTTAATAATTTATCACATCAGGAAGGTTTTGCTTTAGCTAAGAAATCTTTAATAGATAAGAATGCTTTAAATAGTTTGAATAAATTATTAGAATTAACTTAATTAACAATGAATATTCTAGATAAAATAGTAGTAGATAAACGTATTGAAGTTACAGCAAAAAAGTCAATTTTACCACGAAATTTTTTAATGAGTTCCCCATTGTTTATTAGAAAAACATTCTCTCTGTCAGAAAGTGTGAAAAATGGAAATGGTATAATAGCCGAATTTAAACGACGTTCACCTTCTAAGCAAGTAATAAATCAAAAAAGCTCGGTGATTGATGTGGTTAAAGCCTATGAAGAGGCAGGAGTTTCAGGGATTTCAGTTTTGGGCGATACGAAGTATTTTGGAGGATCTTTAGATGATTTGATTCAGGCTAGAAGCGTAACGAATATTCCAATTTTAAGAAAAGAATTTATCATTGATGTTTATCAGATATTTGAAGCCAAAGCATTTGGAGCAGATGCCATTTTATTGATTGCTGCAATTTTAACAAATAATGAAATTATAGCATTTTCAAAACAGGCAAAAGAGCTCGGGTTAGAAGTTTTATTAGAAATTCACAATGAAGAGGAGTTAAAAAAATCAAGCTTAAAGTATATTGATTTGATTGGTGTAAATAATAGAAATCTTAAAACATTTGAAGTTTCGTTGGAAACAAGTAAGGATTTATCAGTACTAATTCCTGTAGATAAAGTAATAATTTCAGAAAGTGGAATAAGTTCGATTCGAGCGATAAATGAACTAAAAGAATTTGGATTTAGTGGATTTTTAATTGGTGAAAATTTTATGAAAACAGGTAACCCTGGTAAGGCTGCTATAGATTTTTTAAATATATTATGAAAGTAAAATTGAAAGTTTGTGGGATGAGATATTCTAAGAATATCAGTGATGTTGCAAAATTGCAACCTGATTATTTAGGATTTATTTTTTATGAGAATTCCAGAAGAAATTTTGAAGGAGAAATTCCAGTAATATCTAATAAAATAATAAAAACCGGAGTTTTTGTAAATGCAGATTATAGCTTTATAATTAAAAAAATTAATAAATACAATTTAAAAGCTATTCAGTTACATGGAGAAGAAAGTGCTGAATTTTGCAGAAATATTAGAAAAGAGATTGAGGATGTTACTGTTGAAATTATTAAAGTTTTTTCTATTGGCAGTGATTTTGATTTTTCAATTCTAAAAGAGTATGAAACTGTATGTAATTACTTTTTATTTGATACAAAAGGTATAAAAAGAGGAGGTAATGGTATTACTTTTAACTGGAAAATACTAAAAAATTACCCAAGTAATAAACCATATTTTTTAAGTGGAGGAATAGGCTTGGAAGAAGTGGGAAATATTAAAAAATTCGTTCAATCTAAAGCTTCAAAATATTGTTATGCAATAGATGTAAATAGTAAATTTGAAGATAAACCTGGTTTGAAAAATATTGAAAATTTAAAATTATTTAGAATAGTACAGTAGGACTAAATATTAAGATATACTTATATGAAAAATTTATTTCATGCAGATAAAAATGGATATTACGGTGAGTTTGGAGGGGCATTTATTCCTGAAATGTTATATCCAAATGTTGAAGAATTGCGAAAAAAATATATTGAAACTATGCAAGAAGTTTCTTTTCAGAAAGAATTTCAGCAATTGTTAAAAGATTATGTTGGCCGACCTTCACCATTGTATTTTGCTAAGCGATTATCTGAAAAATATCAAGTAAAAATTTACTTAAAACGAGAAGATCTCAATCATACAGGTGCTCATAAGATAAACAATACTATAGGTCAAATTTTGTTAGCAAAACGACTTAAAAAAAAGCGAATTATAGCTGAAACTGGAGCGGGACAACACGGAGTTGCAACTGCTACGGTTTGTGCTTTAATGGGAATGAAATGTGTTATTTTTATGGGGGAAATAGATATTGCTCGTCAAGCCCCAAATGTTGCCAGAATGAAAATGTTGGGTGCAGAAGTTATTCCTGCAAAATCAGGAAGTAAAACTTTAAAAGATGCTACAAATGAAGCAATAAGAGATTGGATTAATAACCCTGAAGATACATTTTATATTATTGGTTCGGTAGTTGGTCCTCATCCATATCCTGATATGGTTGCAAGATTTCAATCAATAATTTCTGAAGAGATAAAAAGACAATTAGTAATTAAAGAAGGCACAGAAAATCCTGATTATATAATTGCTTGTGTTGGAGGAGGAAGCAATGCTGCTGGGGCATTTTTTCATTATTTAGAGGACAAAAATGTAAAATTAATTGCAGTTGAAGCAGCAGGAAAAGGGATTAATTCCGGTGAATCTGCGGCTACAAGCATATTGGGAGAAGAAGGAGTTATTCATGGTAGTAAAACCTTATTAATGCAGACAGATGATGGACAAATTACAGAGCCCTATTCAATTTCAGCAGGTTTAGATTACCCAGGAGTTGGTCCACAACATGCACATTTATTTACTTCAGGAAGAGCAAAATTTTTAAATGCAACCGATGATGAAGCTATGCAAGCAGGATTAGAATTATGTAAATTAGAAGGAATTATTCCGGCAATAGAATCTGCACATGCTTTAGCAGCTTTAGATAAAATGGAATTTAATAAAGAAGATATTGTTGTTGTGAATCTATCTGGAAGAGGAGATAAAGACCTAGATACTTATATTAAGTATTTTAAATTTGATTAATAAAAAGATTTATACTGTAAATTTTATGAACGACTCTTATTAAAAAAAGCAGGGTTATTAATAAAAAGAATTATGAATGTTAAATTATTTATAATATCATCATGGGAGTTAATTGGGTTGGATTTGCAACAAAACAAGGTGTAAATGTTGGTGATTTTCCGGTTTATACCGGATTGTTTACACCCTCATTTAAAGAAAATCCGAATGATTTTGAAAAGTCTATTTTGTTAGCTAAAAAGAGTGGTGCAAAAGGAATTTCATTGTTTACAGTAGATATGTTGACAAAAGAGCAGGAAGCTATTATAGTTAAGTTTAAAGAATAAGTAGTAGTGAGATTTAAGAGATTATAATTTATATAAGCTCTTATTACTCAATACTCAACACCATATTTATGAATAGAATAAATAACAAATTAAAGGAGGAAAATACATCTAACAATAAAGTAGAAAAGCTTTTGTCCATTTATTTTACTGCTGGGTATCCAAAATTGAATGATACAGTTTCTATTATCAAAGATTTGGAAAAATCGGGTGTAGATATGATTGAAATTGGCTTGCCATTTTCTGATCCTTTGGCAGATGGACCTACAATTCAAGAAAGTGGTGTTAGTGCATTGCAAAACGGAATGACAACCGAAACTTTATTTTCTCAATTAGAGAATATAAGAGAGGATGTTGGAATTCCACTTTTAATTATGGGATATTTTAATCCCATTATGCAATATGGAGTTGAGGAATTTTGTAAAAAATGTGATAAAATTGGAATAGATGGTTTAATAATTCCAGATCTGCCGGTAGATGTCTATCATCAAAAATATAAAGAGATTTTCGAAAGGTATAATTTAAAAAATATTTTACTGATAACACCTCAAACAAGTGAAGAGCGTATTAGATTTATCGATTCAATTTCAGATGGATTTATTTACATGGTGAGTTCGGCAAGTACAACCGGAGCGCAAAATTCATTTGGAGAAAGCCAAATTAATTATTTTAAGAAAATCTCAAAAATGGACTTAAATACGCCACAAATAGTTGGTTTTGGAATATCAAATAGAGAAACATTTCAACAAGCTACAAAACTTACAAGCGGAGCAATTATTGGTTCGGCTTTTGTGAAGTTTTTAAAAGAGAATTCTATTAACCAAATTAATGAATTTGTTGACAGAATAATCAAATAAAAGTAATTAAAATGTGAACTTGTCATTATTGACTTTTGGCATAATATTTACTGTATTTAATTAAAATACTATAAATGAATTCAAAACTGATAAGTTCGTTTTCTGAACTGGAACAATATCTAGAAATACAAGGGGATACATTTCTTTTACTTTATAAAAAAGGTAGTGAACAATCTGACTGTGCTTTTAAGAATTTAAAATTAACTGATTTTGATGGTGATATTTTGGTTACCGATGTATCGGAAGTTAGAGATATTCACCCTAAATTTGAAATTAAATCTGTACCTAGTTTTTTAGAATTTTCTAATAAAAAATTGACAAATGTTTATAAAGGTTGTCATGAAAAAGATTTTTTTGAAAATTTATTATCTGGGTTGATCTTTAAGAACCGTGATAACTCAAAAGAAAAATCTCAAAAAAGAGTTACTGTTTATTCTACACCAACTTGTAGCTGGTGTACAACTTTGAAGAATTATTTAGATTTGAAAGGCATTAGATATACGGATATTGATGTGTCAAAAGATCAAAAAATAGCTAAAGAATTAGTAAGAAGAAGTGGGCAAAAAGGAGTTCCTCAAACAGATATTAATGGTCAGATTATTGTTGGTTTTAATCAAAAACGAATTGACACATTATTAGGCTTGTAAAAAAAAAACTAGTTATTTTTGTAAAATAAGAATGAATAGAATTTATCTATTCTAAAATATAATAAACACATTCTGAGATATTCTAAAAAATTTAGAAACAGGATATAAAATACATTTAAAATGAAAGAATTTGTACCGGTAAATCAAAACGTATTATTAGATATTACTGAAGATAAAACAGAACAAAAAACTGCATCAGGATTGATAATTCCTGAATCAGCAAAGACTAAAAAGAATATTGCAAAAGTAATAGCTATTGCCAAAATAGAAAATGCTGAAGTTCAATCTGGTGATACAGTATTGTACAAGGAATATTCAGGAAATGAAGTAGATTTTGAAGGAAAAAAGTATCTGCTAATTCCTTATGCTGATATATTAGCAAAAATTGTGATTACTGAAGAAATATAGTTCTATAAGAAGATATTAAAAGCTTTCTCAATATTTTTAATTGAGAAAGCTATTTTGTTTTTAAAAAATGTTTGTGAAAAATATCACTAATTAAAGTGTAATTTTATGTACTTTCGCAAAATAATTTATAATCATTCTAAATAACTTGAAGACAACTATAGCAAATTTAAAAGTAGGAGAAAAGGGTGTAATAGAGGATATTGCTTTAGAAAATATTCCTTTAACACTTTTAGAAATGGGTTGTCTTCCTGGAATAGATGTCGAGCTTTTACAAATTGCACCTTTGAAAGATCCATTATATATCCGTGTAAACGGTAGCTACCTTGCTATTAGAAAAGAAACTGCACAGCAAATCACAATTAGCAAATTATAGTTTTAAATGGGTCAAAAAAAATCCATAAAAGTTGCACTAGTAGGTAATCCAAATACAGGTAAAACATCACTTTTTAATCAATTGACAGGATTAAATCAAAAAGTTGGTAATTACCCAGGTATTACTGTTGAGAAAAAAACAGGATTGTTAAAGCTTAGTGCTGAAATTGATGCTGAAATTATTGATTTACCAGGCACGTACAGTATTAATCCAACAACTTTAGATGAGGATATCGTTCTCAAAACACTTATTAATGATGGTCATGAAGATTTCCCCGATGTAATAATTGTTGTTGCAGATGTTGAAAATATCAAACGAAACTTACTCATTTTCTCTCAAATTAAAGATCTAAATATTCCAACCATTCTGGTTTTGAATATGTCGGATCAGATGCGTAAAAAAGGGATTACTATCGATCTTGAAGCTTTAAAAGAGAAGTTGAAAACTGAAATTATTCTTGTAAGTGCTAGAAAAGGTTTGGGAATTGATGAAGTTAAAAAAGCAATTGTAAACTATAAAGAGTTGAGTACTTCTTCTTTGGCAAATATTAAAGATAGAATAGATAGTGTTTTTTTTAGTGAACTTAAAAAGACTTTTCCAAACAATCCATTATACAAATCATGGTTGCTTATTACACAAGCAGATAATTTAGATTTTTTATCAGTAAACGATAGAGATTTAGTTAATAATTTTAGAACTGATATCGATAAAATAAATAAATATCAGCATAAGGAAACTATACTTAGGTATAAAAAAATCAATGAGATTCTTAAAAAAACATACACCTTAGATCGAACTCATGGTACTGATCTGCGTAGTAAATTAGATAAGATACTTACTCATAAAATTTGGGGTTATGTAATTTTTGCTTTAATACTATTTGTTATTTTTCAATCGGTTTTTGATTGGGCAAGTGTACCAATGGATTTTATTGATTCCTCTTTTGCTAGTTTAAGTTCATGGGTAAAAACGGTGATGCCTCCCGGTATGTTTACCGACTTATTAAGTGAAGGAATTATACCCGGAATAGGAGGGGTTATAATTTTTATACCTCAAATAGCAATATTATTTTTATTTGTAGCAATCCTCGAAGAAACTGGATATATGAGTCGTGTAGTTTTTTTAATGGATAAAATTATGCGTAAATATGGAATGAGTGGTAAAAGTGTTGTGCCATTAATTTCAGGAACAGCATGTGCCATTCCTGCTATAATGGCTGCTAGAAATATTAGTGGTTGGAAAGAAAGATTGATTACAATTTTAGTAACTCCATTTACTACTTGTTCGGCTAGATTGCCTGTATATGCCATAATTATTGCATTGATTATTCCACAAAAACGAGTATTAGGTATTTTTAGTTTACAAGGCTTAACGCTACTTAGCCTTTATGTTCTAGGGTTTGCTTCTGCATTATTTGCCGGTTATGTATTGCATAAAGTTTTGAAAGTAGAAAGTAGAAGTTTCTTTGTTATTGAAATGCCCGATTATAAATTACCTTCTTTGAAGAATATTGCAATTACAGTGCTTGAGAAAACAAAAGCTTTTGTTTTTGGTGCTGGTAAAATTATCTTAGCAATATCAATTATTTTATGGTTTTTGGCTTCTAATGGGTCAACTGATTTTAAAAATGCCGAAGAAATTGTAAAAAATGAATTAAAAGATAGTAATTTAAGTCAAGAAGAATTTAATCAAAAATTATCAACATATAAATTAGAGAATTCATATATAGGTATGATAGGTAAAGCAATAGAGCCAGCAATTAAACCTTTGGGTTATGATTGGAAAATAGGAATTGCTTTAGTCTCTTCATTTGCTGCTCGTGAAGTTTTTGTAGGAACTTTAGCTACTATATATAGTGTTGGTAGTGATGATGAAAATAATACAACCATAAAGGAAAGGATGGCAGCTGAAGTAAATCCTGAAACCGGTGAAAAATTATTTAATTTTCCTGTAGGAATGTCTTTACTAATTTTTTATGCTTTTGCTATGCAATGTATGGGTACTTTAGCAATAGTAAAACGTGAAACCAATAGTTGGAAATGGCCGTTGTTTCAGCTGGTAAGTATGGGAATTTTAGCATATGTAGCTGCTTTTATTACCTATTCTTTATTATCATAAATAATATGCAAGAAATTTTAGTATATATCACACTAATAGCCGCATTAGCCTTTTTGGCAAAAAAATTCTTTTTTAAGTCAAAAAAAGATAATGGATGTGATAAGGATTGTAGTTGTTGATACTAAAGTAGTTTGCAGCTAATTATCATTAAAGATGCAAAAAGAAATTCAAATACAGGTTCAACCCAATATTGCTCATAATAAAGAGCAATTATTACGAATTGTTGCTAGAAAAGTAGGTTTTTCTTTTGAAGAGATAAATCATTTTGAGATTTTAAAGCGATCTATTGATGCCCGAAAGAAGAATATCAAATTAAACTTACGTATCAAAGTTTTTATTGGTGAAAATTTTAAAGAAACCCCACTAGAGTTGCCCAATTTTAAGAATGTAGAAAATGCACCTGAAGTTATCATTATTGGTGCCGGTCCTGCCGGATTATTTGCTGCATTAAAATTAATTGAAAAGGGAGCAAAGCCCATAGTTCTTGAAAGAGGAAAGAATGTACAAGACCGAAGGAGAGATTTAGCGGCAATTACAAAATCACATACAGTTAATGCTGATTCTAATTATTGCTTCGGTGAAGGAGGAGCAGGAACTTATTCTGATGGGAAATTATATACACGTTCAAAAAAAAGAGGAGATGTTAACAATATTCTGAAACTATTGATTGCTCATGGTGCGGCAAAAGATATTGGTGTAGACGCTCATCCACATATTGGAACAAATAAGCTGCCAAAGATTATTCAAAATATTAGAAACACAATTTTAGAATATGGCGGAAAAATTATATTTGGGGCAAGAGTAAATGATATTTTTATTAAGGATAATGAGGTTTCAGGGGTTGTTACAAATAATGGAGATATTTTCAATGCTAAGAAGATAATTTTAGCAACCGGTCATTCGGCGAGAGATATTTTTGAATTATTATATAGAAAAGGAATAGAGATTGAAGCAAAACCATTTGCTTTGGGTGTTAGGGTAGAACATTCGCAGAATTTAATTGATAGCATTCAGTATCATTGTGATATTAGGGGAGAGTATTTACCACCAGCTTCTTATGGCATAGTAAAACAAGTTAAAGATCGCGGAGTATATTCATTTTGTATGTGTCCAGGAGGGGTAATAGCACCTTGTGCAACAGCGCCTGGTGAAGTTGTTACAAATGGGTGGTCTCCTTCTAAAAGAGATCAACCAACTTCAAATTCAGGAATTGTAGTTGAATTAGGATTAAAAGATTTTGCGCCTTTTGCTAAATTTGGACCTTTAGCCGGAGTGGAATACCAAAAAAGAATTGAACAGACAGCTTGGCGTTTAGCAGGAGAAACACAAAGAGTTCCGGCGCAGCGTTTAATAGATTTTACCAGAGGTAAATTATCACAAAACATACCTAAGACATCATATATTCCAGGTACAACTTCAGTAGAATTAGGAGAAGTTTTACCAAAATATATTTATCAATCTTTACAAGAAGGGTTTAAGCAATTTGGTAAAAGTATGCAAGGATACTTAACAAATGAGGCAGTTGTTCATGCCCCAGAATCTCGTACATCTTCGCCGGTAAGAATTCCTAGAGATAGAAAAACTTTAGAACATATTCAAATTAAAGGTTTATATCCCTGTGGGGAAGGTGCAGGTTATGCAGGAGGAATAATTTCAGCAGCTATTGATGGTGAAAAATGTGCCGAGCAATGTGCTGATTTGATGTTGAAATAATATTGCTTTGATTAAATCAGTCATATAAAAAAAACTGTTCCAAAAATAAATTGAAACAGTTTTTAATTTTTTAAATCTGAAAACAAAAGATTATTCTCCGTGAATCCATGTTTTTTTGGATAATAAAGCAGCTTCATCTTCTTCATGATCTTCATCAGGAACACAACAATCAACTGGACAAACAGAAGCACATTGAGGTTCATCGTGAAAACCTTTACACTCAGTACATTTGTCAGTTACGATAAAGTAAAATTCATCACTTAAAGCTTCATTTTGCTCATCAGCATCTACTTCTTTACCATTACTTGGTAAAGTAATAGTTCCGCTTAAAGCAGTTTCATCAGCGTACGCCCATTCACTATCTGGTTCGTATATTGCGTTATTTGGACATTCTGCAACACATGCGTCACAGTTTATACATTCATCGGTTATTTTAATAGCCATAATACAGGTTTTTTAATTTAGTATGCAAATTTAAAAATTTAATTTCAAAAAGGATGTTATAATTGTAATTTATAATAATTCCAAATAAGGTTATTATAACAATTAAATGTGATAAAAATCACAGTTCTAGAATATGTGATAAAAATCATGCATTAGGTGTTTAGGCTAGAATATATTTGCTCCCTAAATTTTTTTAAGGAATAGAAAATCATTATTTTTACGAAATTTTAAAAAATTAAAATGACACTAGATAAAACAAAGACTACTACTAAGAAAAAAGTAGAGCAAGTAAGTGCTGTAGTTATACGATTTGTTGGTGATTCTGGAGATGGAATGCAACTAACAGGTACGCAATTTACTGATACCTCTGCCATGTTTGGGAATGACGTTTCAACTTTTCCAAATTATCCTTCAGAGATTAGAGCACCTCAGGGAAGTTTATATGGAGTTTCAGGTTTCCAGGTTCATATTGGAAGTGTAGAAATTAGCACCCCCGGTGACGATTTAGATTTGTTGGTAGCTATGAATCCTGCCGGATTAAAAACAAATTTAAAAGCTGTAAAAGCTGGTCATACAATTATTGTTGATACAGATTCTTTTACAAAGAAGAATTTACAAAAGGCAGAATATGAAACTAATCCATTGGAAGATGGAAGTTTAGATAATTACAGAGTTATTGAAGTTGCTATGACTTCATTGACTAGAGAATCTCTTAAAGGCTTAGGTTTAGACAATAAAAGTATTGTTAGAAGTAAGAATATGTTTGCTTTAGGAATGGTTTATTGGATGTATGGAAGAGATATGAATCATACTTTAGATTTCTTTAAAAAGAAATTCAAATTTAAACCTATTGTTGCTGAGGCAAATTCTAAAGTAATCAAGGCAGGGTATTTTTTCGCTGAGACTTTAGAGTTGATTCCAAACTCTTATGAAATAGCACCTTCTACAATGCCAAAAGGTACTTATAGAATCGTTAATGGTAATACGGCAACAGCTTGGGGCTTTTTAGCTGCAGCTGAAAAATCTGGTTTAGAATTATTTTTAGGATCTTACCCAATTACACCTGCTACAGATATTTTACACGAACTAGTTAAACACAAACATTTTGGTGTAAAAGCATTTCAGGCAGAAGATGAAATTGCGGGAGTTACTTCAACAATTGGAGCAGCATTTGCAGGAGACCTTGCGATTACAACAACCTCAGGTCCAGGCCTAGCTCTAAAAGGAGAAGCGATTGGTTTAGCAATGATTACAGAATTGCCAATGGTAATTGTAAATGTTCAACGTGGAGGTCCTTCAACAGGTTTACCAACTAGAACTGAGCAATCAGATTTATTACAAGCAATGTATGGTAGAAATGGTGAAAGCCCTGTAATTGTTATTGCAGCAAGTTCACCTGCTGATTGTTTTGATTATGCCTTTAAAGCTGCGAAATTAGCTGTAGAACATATGACACCGGTTATTTTATTAACAGATGGTTATATTGCCAATGGTTCTGAACCTTGGAAAATAAAATCCATTAAAGAAATGGAAGAGATTACACCAAGACTTATAAATGGTGATTCAGATGAGTTAGGTCCTTTTGATAGAGATAATGATAAATTAGCTAGAAATTGGGCAATTCCAGGAACTCCAGGTTTAGAACATAGAATTGGTGGATTAGAAAAAAGTAAAGTAACAGGTAATGTTTCTCAAGATCCGCTTAATCATGAAATGATGACAGACGTTAGAGCTGAAAAAGTAAAACGTGTTGAGAATTATATTCCTAATTTAACACCAGAATATGCAGAAGAAGGTGATTTATTAGTTGTTGGTTGGGGAGGTACTTATGGAAGTTTACATTCGGCAGTAAGAGATTTGAATAAGGAAGGCAATAAAGTTGGACATGTACATTTTAACTATATTAATCCAATGCCAAAAAATACAGAAGAAGTGTTTTCAAGGTATAAAAAGATTATTGTTTGTGAATTAAATAAAGGGCAATTATCGTTTGTGTTAAAAGGTAAATATAATAAGTACGATTTCTTACAATATAATAAGGTACAAGGTTTACCATTTTCGGTAATCGATTTAAAAGCAAAATTTAAAACTCTA
>DAOUQH010000116.1 GCA_030625645.1 Flavobacteriia bacterium
ACAACTTCTTGTAAATTGTAATCAGAATATGGAGTAATAAAATCAAATCCTCCCTCTTCCTTGCCCCAACCGGTATTCCATCCTTCAATTAAAATTCCTCCAATATTGTTTTTTGATGAAAAATTAATAAGATCTTTTGCATTTTTTATTGTTGCACCATGTTTTCCAGAAGCCATGTCCCATGAAGATTTCCCTAAATGCATTTCCCACCAAATACCTGTGTATTTCATCGGTTTAAACCAAGAAATATCTCCAAGTTTATTTGGCTCATTTAAGTTTACTATTAAATTTGAAGTAATTAAATCAGTAGCTTTTTCGGTTATTTGGATAGTTCGCCAAGGCGTTTTAAAAGGTGTTGTTCTTTTAACTTTATATCCTGTAATTTCAGAGCCAACCAATTCACTCTGCAATAATAGATTTTTAGTATCTACTTTTAGAGTCATACCCGAATAATCAACCAATACCGCTTCATGAAAACTTAAATGTAATCCGTTTTTTGAGCGCATCGTCACAGGTGTATTTACTGCATTTTCAGGAATATAGGTTTGTGCTAAGTTATTATGATTAACATATTTTAAAGCATCAATTTCTGATAACTTGGTACTGCTGTAAAGATGCTCATAAATATCCCAATCACCTGGAATCCACCACACTTTATAATCTTCTGTTAAATTAAACTCAGTATTTTCATCAGTAATAATAATTTCTTTTAAATTTTTTTGATCAGGAAAAACATATCGAAAACCTAAGCCGTCATCATAAATTTTAAACTCTAAATTTAGCTTCCTATTTGGTAATTTAGTTTCTTGAAGTTCAATAATTAGTTGATTGTAATTATTTTTAACATCAATTTGTTCACCCCAAGGCATTTGCCATGTTTCATTAAATGATTTCGTGTAAGTTTTTACTATTTCAAAACTATTTTTTAAAGCTGGTTGATCTTTTAAATCAAAACTTAAATAAGAAGTATCAATTATAATTTCATTATTATAGTTAACAGTATAACTTAATTCACCTTTTGGAGTTAAAATAAATTGAAGATTAATTTTCTTATTTGGAGAAGAAACTTCATCTTGAAAAGATGCCTTTTGCCCACAGGATATAAAACCTATAAGAAAAATTATCAATGAGATATACTTAATCATCACTCAGACTTATTTTAATTCGAATAATAATGTATCAAACTCTGTTGTTAAAACAGCTTTACCTTCTTTAACTTGACTTTCTATACCGGAGAATTTGTCAATCAAAATATCACCATTTTTAAATATTAATCCAACTTCAATCTCCTTTTCTCCTCTAGGTAATTCTAATCCGATAATTACTGCATCTTGAAAAGAATCGTTTTTTAAAATACGACTGAAAATATAGGGAGATTTAGATATCATTTGATGAACACCCGCTCCAATTGCAGGGTGATTATTTCTAAATTGACCTAATTTTTGCCAGTGAGTTAAAACTTGTTTTGTTTTTTTATCAGATTTGATTTGCTTCCAATTCATATTTGAACGCAAGGTTGCATCCCCAACAGTACCTTCAATAATTAAAGACCTAGCAGATTCATCACCATAATAAACTTGTGAAATACCTGGACTTAGCAATAATTTATTGGCAGATTCGATAGATTTTTTTCGTTTCTTATCAAAGGGTCCACTATCATCATGTGAACTTAAATAGTTAATTATGGAGTTTCCTTTTAATTCATTATTTAAGATATTTGAATATCTGGAAAATATAGTTTCATAATCATCTTTGGCATTGTATTTAAATTCGAAATTGATCATTCCATCAAAACCAAAATCAAAATAGTTCACTTTTCTATCACCAAAATCAAATGCTTTTGCACTGCTTATATTGTAATTATAAACTTCAGCAAAAAGGTAAAAATCATTATCATCTAAAACTTTATTTGGATTGTTTTTTTTCCATTCCGTGAAAGCATAATCACATTCATTTTTAAACTCTGCCCAAACAGATTCTTCTGTATGTTTTACAGTATCTGCTCTATAAGAATCAATACCAAATTCTGTAATATAATCTGTAAGCCATTTTATAATGTAGAATCGTGGTGCTCTAGGGTAGCCAGTTCTTTTAAAAAAAGCATCTAATTCGGTAATTTCTTCCTCATATCTCCCTTCTTCTTTCCACTTTGTTACTAAAAATTCGGGTAACTCTACGTTTTCATCACTTTCTGTTTTTATATCGGGTAAATTCTTAACCAAAGTACAAGCTGTAGTTGTTTCAAAATTTTTATAAGTACATTGTGGGCCAGTTCTTACCCAATCATCACCCCAAACCGGATCTCGACCGGTTACAGGGCCGGTATGATTTATTACTGCATCCAAAACAATTCTAATTCCTTTTTTATGTGCTTTTTCTACCAATTCTTTTAGGTCTTCTTTTGTTCCAAAATTGGCATCTAAATTTGTCCAGTCTTTAGTCCAATAACCGTGATAACCATAAGTATTTCCAGTTCCTTCGTTAACACTTTCTTCAATTTGTTCGAAAATTGGGGTCATCCAAATAGCGTTTATTCCCAAATCAGTAAAATATCCTACCTCAATTTTTTGAATGATTCCTCTAATATCACCTCCTTCAAAACCTCTTAATTTTCCAGTTTCTTTTGTTCTGTTATAGCTTTTGTCATTTGAAGTATCACCATTTTTAAAACGATCTGTAAGTAAGAAGTATAAATTAGCTCCTTCCCAAATAAAAGGAATCTCTTTTGATGGTTTAACCTCAATAATTTCTTGTTTAGGAATATCTTTACAGCTTAATAATAAAATATTGATAGCAAAAAAAGGTAAAGCAATGTGCACAAAGAATTTTCGAAAAGGGCGCAAAGAGTATGTGTTTTTTAAAATGGTTTTAGACATTATAATTTTATTTTGATGGTTTGTTTTATATTCAAATATTTTACTGGAATTTTAAGCGTATTTTTTTTAGAATTCCATTCAAATTTATATCCTTTTATTTTTTTCGGTTTAACCGAAATATTATGAATTATTAAAGAAATTTCTTTGTTCTGTGCATTGAAATCTTTTCCAACTTTAGAGTCAATTTCAATTACAAGAAATTTGCCCACATAGTCACTTTTAAATGTTAGAATTTCAAATAATCCTTTTTCAAAAGCATTAGGTGTAGATCCATCGTCATTATATAATTTACTAAAACTATTTGTAATTTCATCATCAAAATAATAGTGTAGATCTAAATTTTCAATTGAATAATAATCGGTACTTTTAACTGGTTTAACCATTGGTATAAATGCTCCAGCTCTTACAAAAGTTGGAATATGATCTGTTTTGGTTATTACAGATACTGTTGATCCTCCTTTGTATTTTTTGTCACTATAAAAATTAAACCAATTATTTGATTTTGGGAAATAGATTTCCTGTTCTTCAACTCCTGGTTTTAAAATTGGAGAAACTAATAGATCATTTCCCCATAGATAAGACTTTGCTGAGTTTTGTAAAGTAACATTATCTGATTCTTCATAAAATAATGGTCTCATAAAAGGAATTCCTGATTGATTATTTTCAAAAGCAAGAGTGTAATTATATGGTAATAAACTATATCTTAAGTCAATGGATTTTTTTGCTAGAGCAATCGTTTTTTTATCATGAAAAACAGGTTCTGGCGCAACACTTTCTTGAGCATGTGGTCTAAAAATTGGTTGAAAAACACCATATTGTAACCAACGCGTATATAATTCAGCATCAAGGACTTCACCACCAGCAAAACCGCCCAAGTCAGAATGCATATATGCCAAACCTTGCATGCCCATTTGCAATGCAATTTCAGGTTGTGCTTGCAGACCTCCCCAGCTTCTGTTCACATCTCCAGACCACGGAATCATTCCAAATCTTTGTGATCCTGAATATCCTGCCCTCATTAAAATAAAAGGTCTTTGATTTGGGAAATCTTTTTTATAGCCTTCGCTAATTAATCTCGCCCAGTCATGTCCATAAATATTATGAACTTCATCAGCTGTTCCTGTTGCATGAATTAAATCGGATGGATGAACTTCGGGTTCACCTAGATCACCCCACCAACCTGAGATTCCCATCTCGACAAGATCTTTATAAATATTCCAAAACCAATTTTTTGCTTTAGGATTGTAAATGTCTAAAATTCCTGTATTTCCAAAATAGAAATCAAAACGATATGGGTTTCCTAAACTATCTTTTCCTAAAAGATTTTGTTCAGAGACTTCTTTCCACTTTTTTGAAGTTGTTAAAATAAATGGTTCTGTAACCAAAATAGTTTTTACACCTTTATTTTTGAAATCAGCAACCATTTTTTTTGGAGTAGGGAAGGAATCTTTTAAAAATTCTAGATTCCCCATAGTTCCTTTAAGTTCTGCACCAAACCAATACAGATCAATTATTACTGCGTCAAGCGGAATATTATTATCTTCAAATTTTTGAACAACTTCACGAGTTTCTTTTTCGGTATGATATCCCATTCTACTTGCAAAATTTCCTAATGACCAGCGCGGTGGCAAAGGTTGTCTTCCGGTAAGAAGTGTATAATTTGCAATTAAATCTTTCCAGTTCTCTCCCGCAATTACTTGATAAGTTTTTCTTCCACTAATGGTTTCATAACGTATAGTATTGTCTTTTTTACTGTCAAGATCTAAAAATCCAATTGGGGCATTATCAAAATGTACTGCATAAATTTTTGAAGATAAAACCAGCGGGATTGTATAATTCATTAATTCGGAATGTGTCTCATAACCGTAATGTGCCCTGTTGTATAGTTGTAATCTGTTACCACGTCGATTCATTCCTAAAACTCTGGCGCCACCTCCGTAAAGCATCTCATTATCTGAAATATTAAAATCTAATACTTCGGTACTATCGGTTTTGATATATCCGTTTTTTTCAGATAAAAGAGGTTTATTTTTATAAAAATAACTTATTTGGAATGGTGATTTTTGAATATTTATCTTTATCCCTTTTGTAGAATATTCTATGATATTACCAGTTTGTAAAATTTCTGAATCTACATTTTCGGAATTTAAAATTACGGCATGCGATTGATTATTAATTGTTTCTCCTTTCGGAATAAAGCTTGTTTCTATAATATTTTCGGTATAGGCTTTAATAATATATTTCCCATCATTAGTATTAATTTCAAAACCTGAATTTACAGTTTGAAAGTCTTTAAAAATCCTTTGATAATTTTGTGAAAAAAGCGAAGTGCTACTAAGTATTAAAAGTGCTATTAAGAGCTTAATTTTTTTCATATTTTTATTTTTTTTGTCTGGTTCACTAATTTTTATAAAGAAGTATTAGTCTATTTGCTCATCAAAAAGCCATAAAATAGTTTCCTTAAAATTTTCTCTCCATAATTTTTCATTATGTTCTCCATCAGGGATAATTTTACTACTAATATTACCAGAATTAAAACCTTCTTCTTTTAAAATGCCAATAACTTTATCCATGTCTGAAACAGTTTTACTAATTTCAGTAAATACAGTATTTTTTAATCCTTCTTTACCTCCAGCTAAAAAGAACATTTTTGTATTTTTTATATCACCATGATTTTTTGCATATTTAATACTCTGATTAGAAAACCAAAAAGATGGAGAAAATACCCCAATTTTCGTAAAGATATCGGGGTATTTCAAAGCTGCATAATAAGAAATAAGCCCCCCCATAGAGCTTCCTAATATTGCAGTATTTTGTTTATTACTTTTTGTTCTATAATTCTTATCTACAAAAGGCTTTAAGGTTTGTACAATAAAATTAATATATGCTTCACCTTCACCACCACCGAATTTTTTGTTTTTCCATGGGGAATATTCATCTAGTCTTTTATCTCCACCATTATCTATTCCGATGACAATCAATCCAAAGCCTATTTCTTTATATAGTTTGTTTAAAGTTTCATCAACTTGCCACTCGCCTGAATAAGAAGTATTATCATCAAATAAATTTTGACCATCGTGCATATAAACTACAGAATAATTTTTGTTAGTTAGATCATAATCAGGTGGTAAATAAACCCAGATTCTTCGATTTCTATCTAGCTGTGGTATATAAAAATCTTCAGATAAAACTGTAACATTTTTTGTAGCAGTTGATTCTTTTAAAGAGGTGTTTGTCCAATTTAAAATCGTAATCTTTACTGTGTCATTTTTTCTTTTAAAAGTATAAATTCGATTGTCTATACTATTTCCATTAATACCCACTTCTACACTATTCCAAGAGCCTTGGGTAAATTTAAAATCTATACTTTTTGATTGTTTTGGTAAGGTAATTGAATAGCGATTATTTTTTTGAGATAGTTTGTATTTTTCTTGTCCGCCTGTCCACCCTTCAAAATCTCCTGAAATATAAATAGTAGTATTTTTTGGAGTGTTTTCTGGAAGATTTTCAACAACAAAAGTAACTTGAGAAAAGGTACTCTGAAAAACAAAAATAAATATGAAAACGAATACTTTTTTAAACATTATTTTTTTGAATTATTGTTACACAGAGCTTCACAAAGAAAAAAAGAGTTTTACAGAGAAATTAAAAAATTTCTAAAACCATGGATTTTTTACCCTCGATCGTTAATTTTTCTGTTAGGTTAATTTCCTTTTCGGAAAAGATTTCCTTTCCTTTTGTAAAATTTTTAATTGCTTCATTAAATCTTGTAAGATCTATAGTTTGACTTTTAGGATTATTATTTATAATTACCATTACAGTTTCTTTAGCATCCGTTCTGAAATAAACATATACATTATTTTGAGGAACAAATTGAATAGTTTTACCTGTGTGAATTACTTTTTTATCTTTTCTCCAAGTCAATAATTTTTTGGTAAAAGCATGGTATGCTTCTTCGGTTTTGGTTCTATCTTCTTTTGAAAAGGCATTTTGAGTATCTCCTTGCCATCCACCAGGAAA
>DAOUQH010000011.1 GCA_030625645.1 Flavobacteriia bacterium
CAAGAAGGGTGAATTTGACGAATGGATGTTAGATGCAGTAGTTAATGATTTAAAATTAAGTCAGTTGCGACAATATGAAAATAGCACAGCTTTAGCAAGCTCTTACTTTAATGCTTTTATTCATCGTGAAAATTGGGTTGATAAAGTGAAATTTTTAGAAGAATTGAAGAAAATTTCAAAACAAGATCTAGTTGATTTTGCCAATGCATTTTATAAAGATAATTATGTAGTTACTTATAAACGTAAGGGTGAGGATAAAAATATTGCAAAAGTTAAAAATCCTGGCATTACTCCGATTAACCTGAATAGAGGAAAACAATCTGATTACTTAAAACATTTTGAAGGTTTAAAATCAACCGATTTACAACCTGTATTTATTGATTATAATGCAGAAATCAATAAAACTAAATTAGATAATGGAGTTGAGGTTTCATATATTGATAATAAAACAAATGATTTATTTAATTTGAATATCATTTTTGATATGGGTAGTGATAATAATAAAAAGTTATCACTTGCAGTTGGGTATTTAGATTTTATTGGTACTGATAAATTGTCTCCTGAGGGTATTAAAAAAGAGTTCTACAAGTTGGGAATTAATTACAATGTAAGTGCTGGTGGAGATAAATCGTATGTAACCCTGTCGGGATTAAAAGAGAATTTACCTAAAGGATTGGTATTATTGGAAGATTTATGGAGTAATGCTGTTGCAGATCAAGAAAGTTATGATAAATACGTAGCCAGAATTTTAAAATCAAGAACAGATGGTAAAACCCAAAAAGGAAATATTTTAAGAAATGGATTAGTAAACTATGCAAAGTATGGTGAAAATTCGAGATTGAGAAATATATATAATGCAGATGAATTAGCAGCTATGAATTCTGATGAATTGGTTCAGATAATTAAAGATTTAAAAGGATATAAACAGCGTATATTTTATTATGGAAAAGATGTAGATAATGCACTTTTAGCTTTAAATAATAATCATAATTTACCTAGTGAATTAAAAGATTATCCAGAAGCAGTTAAATATAAAGAGCTAGAAACAGGCGATTTAGTTAATTTTGTAGATTTTGATATGGTACAAGCAGAAATGATGTTTGTAGCCAAAGGAGATAAGTTTGATGCACAAAAACTTGCACAATCTCAAGTTTTCAATACTTATTTCGGAAGTGGTTTATCTTCAATTGTATTTCAAGAAATACGAGAGTCGAAATCTCTTGCTTATTCTGCTTACTCATATTATAGTAATGGAAGAAAAAAAGAGGATTCTAATTATACCATCGCCTATGTTGGCACGCAAGCAAATAAATTACCACAAGCAATTGATGCCATGCTAGAATTAATGAATGATATGCCTGAGGCTGAAAAACAATTTGAAGCAGCCAAAATAGCTACTTTAAAGAAAATTGCATCACAACGAATTACAAAATCAAATATATTTTGGAGATACGAAGGACTTAAAAATAGAGGAATTGATCATGATAATCGTGAGGATATTTATAAAGAAGTAGAAAAAATGACGATGAATGATCTTAAAGCATTCTTTGATAAGAATATCAAAGGTAGTAATTATACTTCGTTGGTAATTGGTAATAAAAAAGATATGGATATGAAAGTATTGAAAAAACTAGGTAAAGTTCAAGAATTGGATATTGATTATTTATTTAATTACAAGGATATTGAAGTAAAACAATAAATACAAATCTTTTTATTTTGTATTTTTGCAAACTAAAATTTTTAAAATGAAGAGAGTAGTTGTCGGACTTTCAGGTGGAGTTGATTCTAGTGTTGCTGCATATTTGTTGAAAGAACAAGGATATGAGGTTATTGGCTTATTCATGAAAAATTGGCATGATGATTCGGTAACAATTTCTGATGAATGTCCGTGGTTAGAAGATAGCAATGATGCAATGTTAGTTGCAGAAAAGCTAGATATCCCTTTTCAAGTGGTTGATCTTAGCAAGCAATATAAAGATCGTATAGTTGATTATATGTTTCGTGAATACGAATTGGGTAGAACTCCAAACCCTGATATTCTTTGTAATCGTGAAATTAAATTCGATGTTTTTATGGATATCGCCCTAAGTTTAGATGCAGACTTTGTTGCAACAGGGCATTATTGTAGGACAGATATTATTCAAAAAGGAGATAAAAAAATTCATAGATTATTGGCAGGGGTTGATAAGAATAAGAATCAATCTTATTTTTTATGTCAGTTATCTCAAAAGCAATTATCAAAATCTTTATTTCCTATAGGTGAATTAACAAAACCAGAAGTTAGAGAAATTGCAGCAAAGTTAGACTTAATCACTGCAGAGAAAAAGGATTCACAAGGTTTATGTTTTATTGGAAAAGTTCGTTTACCTGAATTTTTACAACAAAAATTAAAACCAAAAGAAGGGGTAATTATTCAAGTGCCGAATGATTCACCAATCTATGATAGAGAGATTCCACAATTTAAAACTAGAGAAGAAGAATTAGAGTTTTTCTCACAAAAATATATTTACAATATTTCTGATGGAAAAGTTGTTGGAAAACATCAAGGAGCTCATTATTTTACAAAGGGACAACGCAAAGGATTAGCAGTAGGAGGAACTGTTGAGCCTCTTTTTGTTATTGATACTGATGTAAAAGAAAATATAATTTATACTGGCGAAGGTAAGAATCATAAAGGTTTGTATAGAAACACTCTTTTTATTAAAAATGTGGATTTACACTGGGTAAGAGAAGATTTATCTTTGGAAGAAGGGGAGAGCAAAGAAGTATTAGCAAGAATTAGATATCGTCAGGCTTTAGAAAAAGCTAGTATTTATAAGACAAAATATGGTCTTTTTGTAGCATTTATTAACGCTCAATCAGCTATTTCTGAAGGACAATTTGCAGCTTGGTATCTAGGAGATGAACTGATAGGTTCTGGTGTTATTTCATAAATATAGAGGCATAAAGATTTAATTTTTTGTATTCACGAATTAGTTGAAAGCAAAATCATTTATTTACTCATTAATTATTTATATTTGAATTTTTTAAAAGTCTAATAAATAACCCATGCAAGAATTAAAAATATACAACACATTAAGCAATAAAAAAGAAGTGTTTAAGCCTTTGAAAAATGGATATGTAGGCATGTATGTTTGTGGGCCAACTGTTTATAGTAATGTGCATTTAGGTAATGTTCGTACGTTTATGTCATTTGATTTGATTTACCGTTATTTATTACATTTAGGATACAAAGTTAGGTATGTTAGAAATATTACCGATGCAGGTCATTTAACAGATGATAATGCCGAAGATAAAATTTCTACAAAAGCTCGTATAGAAAAGTTAGAACCTATGGAGATTGTACAAAAATATACAGTTGATTTTCATCAGATTCTTGAAAAATTTAACAACTTATCTCCTAGTATTGAGCCAACTGCAACTGGTCATATTGTTGAACAAATTGAAGCAATAAAAACTATTTTAGAGAATGGTTTGGCATACGAAGTAAATGGGTCGGTTTATTTTGATGTGTTAAAATATAATGAAAAAGAGCACTATGGAATTCTTTCTAAAAGGAAAATTGAAGATGCAATAGAAAATACTCGAAATCTAGACGGACAGAGTGATAAAAAGAATCCACAGGATTTTGCTTTATGGAAAAAGGCCGAACCTGAACATATTCAACGTTGGCCCTCACCTTGGGGTGTAGGTTTCCCGGGTTGGCACTTGGAATGTACTGTGATGAGTACAAAATACCTTGGCGAAAAATTTGATATTCACGGTGGTGGAATGGATTTAAAATTTCCACATCACGAATGTGAAATAGCGCAATCACAAGCCTGTAATCATACTGCGCCTGTCAATTATTGGATGCATGGAAATATGCTAACGATGAACGGTAAAAAAATGTCAAAATCTACTGGAAACAGTATTTTACCTAATGAAATTTTTACTGGAGAAAATGAACATATAAGCAAAGCATTTAGTGCAAGTGTTGCACGTTTCTTTATGTTACAGGCACATTATAGAAGTATTTTAGACTTTTCTAATGATGCAATTTTAGCTTCCGAAAAAGGATATATTCGATTGATGGAAGCGGTAAGTTTAACATCAAAACTAGAATCTTCAAAATCTTCTTCATTTGATGTTAAGGCATGGAAACAAAAATGTTATGATGCGATGAATGATGATTTTAACAGTCCGATTTTAATAGCACATCTATTTGAAGCAGTTAAATTTATCAACTTACTGAAAGATGGAAAAGAAACTTTAACAAAAGAAGATTTACTGGAGTTTACAACAACAATTAATAGTTTTGTATTTGATGTTTTAGGTCTAGAAAGTGCTGAAGTAGGAGAGGATAATTTAGATAAATTATCTGGAGTTGTTGAAATGTTGATTAAAATGCGTAATCAGGCAAGAGCTGATAAAGATTGGAATTTATCTGATAAGATAAGAGATGAGTTGCTAATTTTAGGAATTCAGCTTAAAGATGGGAAAGACGGTACGAGTTTTACAGTAAATTAAAATAATTATTTAAATTCAGCTTTTGAAAATTATACGTAAAATATTAATATTTCCATTTATTGTATTGGTTCGCTTTTACCAGGCTGCAATTTCACCATATACACCAAATAGTTGTAGATATTCGCCTACCTGCTCTCATTATACAGTTGAAGCCCTACAAAAACATGGATTATTTAAAGGAGGTTGGCTGTCTATAAAGCGAATTGTTAGTTGTAATCCTTGGGGTGGAAGAGGTTATGATCCTGTGCCAGAGAAGAAAATATCATCGACAAAAACCGATCAGAATAGATATTAAAATCATATTGCCATACTTTAGTCAAGTAAAAAGTAAACATTATATTTACATCCTTAAAATAAAAATCTATGACTTTATTAAGTATAAATTGGAATCCCAATATTGAATTATTAAAGATTGGACCAATATCCATTCGTTATTATAGTTTAATGTTTGTAACTGCTTTTATTTTAGGTTTACATATCATGAAACGTATTTATAAAAATGATAATGTTTCTATTGAAAAGTTAGATTCCCTTTTTATGTATATGGTTATTGCAATTATTGTTGGTGCCAGATTAGGACATTTTTTGTTTTATGATTTTGATTTTTTATTAAAACATCCTTTAGAAGTCCTGCTGCCAGTGAAATTTAATCCATTTCGACTTACAGGATACCAAGGATTAGCTAGTCATGGTGCAGCAGTTGCAGTTATTATAGCTATGTTTTTTTATAGCAAAAAAGTTTTACAAAAACCAGTATTATGGATTCTTGATAGAATTCCTTTACCTGTAGCTATAGGAGGAATGTTTGTAAGAATTGGAAATTTGATAAATTCTGAGATTATTGGTAAACCAACAAATTCAGATTATGGAATTGTTTTTCAACAGTTAGGTGAAGATTTTCCACGTCATCCAACTCAACTTTATGAAGCTTTTGGTTATTTAATTACTTTTATAATTTTGTGGTTTGTTTATTGGAAAACAGACAAAAAAGATAAATTAGGTTACATTTTTGGGCTCTTTATGGTGTTGCTATGGACAGTTAGATTTATTGTTGAATTCTTTAAAGAAGCACAGGTAGATCAACGATCAACGTGGGATTTGAATACGGGACAACTTTTAAGTATTCCACTAATTTTAATTGGATTTTACTTTATGTACAGGAGTAAGAAATAGATTGAAAAAATATCTAAAATTTTAATTTAGCAAAAACAGGAAAGTGATCAGAATATTGTTGCTTGAAGTTTATGTGCTGGTTAACTTTAATATCTTTATCTGTCAAAATAAAATCAATTCGTAAAGGGTATTTTTGTATATCGAATGTTTTACCAAACCCTGTTCCAGCTATATTAAAAGTATCTATCATGTCACTTTTTATTTGATTATATACCCAAGAGTAAGAAGTATTATTAAAATCTCCACTAATAATTAATTTCGTCTTGCATTGATTTTTGTGGGCTAAAAATACTTCAACCTGCTTTTGTTGTTTTATAAATGAATTGCTTAAACGTTTTAACATTTTTTCAGAATTCTCTTGTCCTAAATACTCTTTATTCGTACTTAGACCCAGTGATTGTAGATGCAGATTGTAAATTCGAATTGTATCTCCACCTTTTATAATATCGACAAAAATGGCATTATTTGCTGTATTTTTAAAATTCAGAGAACCTTTATTAATAATTTTATATTTTGAATAGATTGCTTGTCCAAAATCATGTTTTTCTCCTCGTAATTCAACATACTTGTATGGATAATCAATTTCAATTTCTTTAGAGGGGAAAAATTCCTGAATGCATAAAATATCAGGATTACTATTTTTTATAAGATTTGAAATCTTCAAAGGAATTTCCTTGTCTTCAATCCATTCAAACCTATTAAAAAGTCTAACATTATAGTTCATAACAGAAAAGGTACTATCTCCTTCAATATTATTATTGTCAAATTTATATGGAAAATAATTAAATATGATAGCAAGAAGTATACAAATAGTCGATAGATAAAATTGTTTTTTAAAGCCCAATAATATCCAATAAATAATAAAAATAATATGTACAAAAAGTAAGAATGGGACGAGTAAACTTAATACTGAAAGTGTGGGGAAGGTTTCTGGAGAAATATATGGAATTATAAATGATGCTAAAAATAACAAAGCAAAGATGTTATTTATAAAAAAAATGAATTTATTTATGAAAGAAAGATTTTTCATTAACTCTTTGAATCTTATTTAATTTTTACACATGTAAAGTTACTTTTTTCCTGCTTTAAATAAAAAATCTTTTTCTTCTTTACTTAATGTATCATAACCAGACTTACTAATTTTATCTAAAATAGTATCAATTCGTCTTTGATGATCGTCTTTTTGATTACTTTTTTTGTAGTTGGTTCTTTTATTTTTATATACAGTTTTAAGAGGCTTTTTTTGCTTTGGTTTAAATAAATTATTAAACCAATCTGCAATATCAATTCCTTCATTAAAATTATTTGTAAGTAAAAAACCTATCAAAGCGCCACCCAAATGTGCTAAATGACCACCGGCATTTCCAGTAGGTATTTGTATCACATCAAAGGCAATTAAAATAATAGCAATAATTTTCAGTTTTACATTTCCAATAAATTGAAAACGCATGGTATAGTTAGGGATACGAGTTGCCAAGCCAACTAAAATTGCAGTAACTCCGGCAGATGCGCCAACTAAAATACTTTTATGAGATTGTAATTCAGGCAGATAATTATAACTCAGCATATAAATAATTCCACCAAAAATAATTCCCAAAAAATAGTAAACTAAGAATTGCTTTTTATTAAAGAAATCTAAAAATAAATTCCCAAAATAATATAATATCATTAAATTAAAAAGAATATGAAAAAATCCATCATGTAAAAAACCATAAGTAATAATTGACCATGGTTTTGTAATAAACTCATTGAAATACGGACTAAGAGCAAACCAATTTATTACAAAATTTTCACTATTTGAAAATAGAAAAGAGAGTGTATTTATCAAGTAAGTAAAAATGAATACAGCAACAGTGATATAGATTATTTTCATAACCACATTGGCATATTCGTATTTGCTTTGTATGTTTTGAAAAAATGTATTCAAACTTATTTTATTTTTGTTAACTATTTATTGATCCCATCTTTTAAACTGACTTGTTTGCCAGTACTTCATCATAATAAATCCTATTATTGCACCTCCAACATGGGCAAAATGTGCAACTCCACCACCAAAAAGAGAGAAACCTGTTACACCAGAAAATAAATCTAATGCAATTAAAACTGGAATAAAATATTTTGCTGCGATTGGAACCGGAAAAAATATTAATGCTAGTTTTGCATTAGGGAAAGTCATACCAAAAGCAACCAAAACACCATATATTGCACCTGAAGCACCAACGGCAGGAGTGTGATAAATTTGATAGAATTCGGATAATTTCTCCTCTGAAATTTGACCAATAATATCTGTATTATACTGGCCGGTATTTAAAATATTTTGAATTGAATCGCTTGTCAATCCAATATTGATCAATTGGTCATAAATATTATTAAATTGAAAATAATTTACTGCTGTATATATTAATCCGGCACCAATTCCGGCAGAAAAATAAAAGAAAAAAAACTTATTTTTTCCCCACATTTGTTCTAGAGGCGAACCAAAAGCCCAAAGTGCATACATATTAAATACAATATGCATAACACTACCATGCATAAACATGTGGCTTACAAATTGCCAAATTCCGAAATGCTCATTTTTTGGAAAATAAAGAGCTAAATAGTTACCTAAATCTGTATTAGGTAGTAAGTTTGCTGCTGCAAAAATAATTACATTTAATATTATAAGATGTTTAACAGCGTCGGTAATCTTTCCCATAGTAAATTTTTAAAAGTTGAATTTTTCTTCTAATTCTTCTAAAGTTAAAATAATAAATGTTTTTTTACCTCTTGGTGTAAAATTTGGTTCTTTGCACAAAAATAGGTTATTTACAATTTCTTCTTGCTCTTTATGGTTGAGTTTTCTACCTTTTTTTATTGCAGTACTTTTTGCTAAACTTTTTGCAATGCTATCTAGCTGGCTAAAACTACTTTCAGGAACCTCATTTTTAATATTATAAGTAAGCTTTTCAAAAATATTTTGCAGCATATTTTCTGAAATTGTAGTAGGTATTGCACTCACAGAAATTATATCATTTTCAGTAATTGAAAATTGAAATCCTGCACTTTCTAAATCAAGTTGAATATTTTTAAGAATCAAAATATCACTTTTATTTAAAGAAATCTCTTTTGGAAATAACAAATGCTGACTGCCAATACCCTTAATTGTAATTTTCTCTAAAAATTCTTCATATAAAATTCGTTGATGTGCAGCATTTTGATCTATTAAAACAATGCCTGATTTTATTGAACTTACAATATATCTTTGATGAACTTGAAATGTTGAATAATTAGTTTGTTCCTTAGCTTCATCAAATAAGTTTTGTGAAACATTTTCAACGTCAACTTCTATATTTTTTAAAGAATTAAAACCATCCGTATTATCTGTATCGGTATAAAGTGCTTCCCAAGAGGGTTTAATTTCCTTTTTCGGGTTGTATTTTAGTTTTTCTTCGTTTTTAAACGGATTAAAATTTGAATCAACTTCAATTTTTGGTGTACTTGTAGCTTTATTTCTAAAATTATAAGGAGTATCGAGATTTGGATCTTTTTCAAAATCTAAAACAGGACTAACATTATATTGACCCAAACTATGTTTAATTGTTGATCTTATAATTGCATAAAGATCTTTTTCGTTATCGAATTTTATCTCTGTTTTTGTTGGATGAATATTTATATCAATACTATTAGGAGGAACTTGTAGATACAAAAAATAAGAAGGGTGATAACCATGTGGAATTAACTCTTCAAAAGCACTGGTTACCGCATGGTTTAAATAGTGACTTTTGATAAACCTATCATTTACAAAATAGAATTGTTCACCACGTTTTTTCTTTGCAAAATTTGCTTTAGCAACATAGCCATCTATTTTTAAAATTTCTGTTTCTTCAGAGATTGGAATTAATTTTTCATCAATCTTTTTACCAAAAACTCCAATAATTCGTTGTTTTAAATTTCCTATTTTTAAATTAAATATTTCACTATCATTATGAATCATCGAAAACGAAATATTAGGGTAGGTAAGCGCAATACGCTGAAAAGCATCGATAATATGTCGTGTTTCTACAGTATTTGATTTTAAGAAATTTCTTCGAGCCGGAATATTGTAAAATAGGTTTTTAACTTCTATGCTAGTTCCATTTGGTGTTGAAATTATTTCTTGAGCAGTGAGATCACCACCTTTAATATCAATTTTGGTTCCAAGTTCGTTATTCTCTTGTTTACTTCTTAAAGTTACATGCGAAATAGCTGCAATTGAAGCCAAAGCTTCACCACGAAAACCATTAGTGTGTAAGTTGTAAAGATCATCAGCAGTTTTTATTTTTGATGTAGAATGACGTTCAAAGGCCAACCTTGCATCTGTTTGGCTCATCCCTTTACCATTATCAATAATCTGAATTAAAGTTCTTCCAGCATCTTTAATTATTAATCTTATTGAGTTGGCTTTTGCATCTACGGCATTTTCCAGAAGTTCTTTTACAACCGAAGCAGGGCGTTGTACAACTTCTCCAGCAGCAATTTGATTTGCAACATTATCGGGTAATAATTGAATGATATCCGACATTAAAACAATTTATGTAATTCAAAAACATAAGCAGTTATTCCTACTAAAATTGCAATTATAATTGCAAGTCGTATATTAGTACTTCTATTATGAGCACTTTTTTTATGATGAACCCAATCGTGTTTTAATTGATTTTTAGATAAAGTAATTTCTTCTACTTTGATATCTTTATTTTCATTTTCATAATTCTTTTTTAAATTTTCAATACGTTCTTTGCGCTCGTCATAATAGCGAGGTTTATAATCAAAGACATAATGAGCTCTTGTTTTAAAAAAGTTTCCAGCCATAAAGAGATATAATTAGTAGTAAACAAACAAAATTACAAATAATACTATGCTTTTCAAATAAATTTTTGTTAAATCAATAAGTGTTTTGGGTTTGTATCTACTATAACTGTAGATCAATATCCAATAATGTAAATTAAAACTTACATTTTATTAATTGCAGCCATCTTTATTGCGGCAATGGCAGACTCAATACCTTTATTACCATATATTCCGCCAGAGCGGTCAATTGATTGTTGTTTTGTATTATCTGTAAGTACACAAAAAATGGTTGGCACATCATACTGTAAATTGATATCCTTTATTCCTTGAGATACAGCTTCACAAACATAATCGAAATGTTTGGTTTCACCCTGAATGACATTTCCAATTGCAATAATAGCATCTAGTTTTTGTGTTTTTATCAAATGTTTAGAACCATAGATAAGTTCAAAAGACCCTGGAACATTTAGTGAAAAAATATTTTCCTTTTTAGCACCATGTTCAATTAATGTATCAAAAGCTCCTTTGTGAAGGTTATCGGTAATATCAGGGTTCCATTCAGAAACAACAATTCCAAATTTATAATCTTTTGCATCTGGTATTGTATTTTTATCGTATGCTGATAAATTTGTAGTTGCCATAATTTTTTGTTTAGTTTTTACAAAAATAGTTAAAGTGATTGGTATTTTTAAAATAAAAAGTCGGATATCAAAAGAATTTCTTCTAATATCCGACTTTCCTAATTTTAGTTTAACTAAAAGTTATTCACCAGCTATTTTCGCTCGTTGAATATAAATATCAATATTTTTAGCTTCATCAGATTTAGAATAATTATCCTTTATTTTACTAAATAAATCTTCGGCTTTATCATATTTCTTTAAGTCCATTGCTGTTTGGCCGGCTTTAAATAAATATAATGGGCTTGTAAAGTCATTATCTCTTATGTTTGCAGCTTCGATATAATATTGAAGAGCATCTTCAGGTTGATTAATTTCAGTAAATGCATCTCCAATATTCCCTTTGGCTAAAGCACCAAGTATTTCATCATCAGAAGAGAAATCATTTAAATAATCGATAGCTTTTTGATAGTCACTTACGTTTAAATAAGATATTCCGGTCATGTATTTTGCCAAGTTTCCTGCTTTAGTACTGCCGTAATTATCAACAATATCTACAAGTCCAAATTTTCCATCAGAGCCATTAAGAGCTAAATTATAAAGTGAATCAACGGCTACAGCTGTATTTTGAGCTTGTTCAAAATATACTTTTGGAAAAGCTAATTCATCAGCAGCCTCTTTCTCTTTAGGTTCAATAATAAATTTATTATATGCTAGATAACCTAAAATTGCCACTGCAACAATTATAAGCCCTATAAAAATAGGTCTTTGATTTTTTTCTACCCATTGCTCCGATTTAGAAGCTGTTTCATCTAAAGTGTTAAAAACCTCAGCAGTTGCACTGTGATCATCAATATTAATTTTACCTTGGTTTTTTACTTTTCCTCCTCGTTTTTTATATGTCGCCATTATATCAATTTTATAATTGCGCAAAAATAAAATTTTTATTCACAAAAATGACTTATTTTGTAGTATATTTTTGTTTTTTTGTAGAGATAGTTAATTTGTTCTGTAAAGTATCAATTATGATATTTAAAAATGGAGGTTCTAATGATTTCTTAGAATAAGTAATAAATAATTTAAAATTTTAATTCTTTTATGTATTTAAAGAAAATCACATTGGTTAATTTTAAGAACTTTTCATCAAAAACATTAGATTTTGATGAGAAGATTAATTGTCTGGTTGGTAATAATGGTGTTGGTAAAACTAATATTTTAGATGCAATTTATCAACTTTCATATACAAAAGGATATTTTAATTCTGTGGCTTCCCAAAGTATAAAAAATGGTACAGGCTTTTTTGTTATCGATGGAAATTTCAATAGAGAAGAAAGAGAAGAGTTAATAAATTGCAGTCTTAAAAAAGGATATAAAAAAATTGTAAAACGAAATGGGAAAGAATACGAAAGATTATCTGATCATTTTGGTTTATTACCAGTTATAATTATTTCTCCGGCAGATTCAAATCTAATTGCAGAAGGTAGTGACGTAAGAAGAAAATTTATAGATAGTATTATTTCATTGAATGATAGAGAATATTTACATCAACTTATTAGTTATAATAAAATACTTGCTCAGCGTAATTCTTTGTTAAAATACTTTGCAGCTAATCATACATTCGATCAAACAAATATTGATATTTATAATGAACAACTTGTAGAATTTGGTGTTAGGATCTTTGAAAAACGAAAAGTATTTTTATCAGATTTTATTCCTATTTTTAAGAAGAGATATAAGCAAATTTTGGGAGTTATTGATACTGATGATAATTTTGAAAATGTATCATTAAGTTATAAATCACAATTAGAAAATAGTGAATTTTTAGACTTGTTGAATAGCAGTATTGATCGTGATAGATTATTGCAATATACAACGGCAGGGATACATAAAGATGACCTTAAATTTAGTTTAAATGATTATTCAATCAAAAAATATGGATCTCAGGGACAGCAAAAATCATTTTTAATTGCTTTGAAATTAGCACAATTTGATTTTGTTAAGCAGCAATCACAAATAACGCCTATTTTACTTTTAGATGATATTTTTGATAAGTTAGATGATAATAGGGTTGGTCATCTTTTGAACTTGGTTAATGATAAAAATTTCGGTCAGATATTTATTTCTGATACTCATCCCGAAAGGACAGAAGAAATTATTAAAAAAACCGAGCAAAGTTATAAAATGTTTGTATTGAATTAGGAATCGAAATCCTAGATCAGAAAGAAAAATATTATTAAAATGAGTAAAAGAGGAAACGAAACATATAATATAAAGGATTTAATGAAAGAAATGCTTCAAGAAAATAAACTGCAAACCGGATTGGATAAAATTGATGTAAAAGAAGCTTGGGAGTCTGTAATGGGTAGAGGAGTTGTTAGTTATACTGATTCTGTACAGTTAAATAAAAATGTATTAACCGTCTATTTAACTTCATCAGCTTTACGCGAAGAATTAAGTTATGGAAAGGATAAAATAATTAAAATGATGAATGCAGAATTAGGTAAAGCACTAATAAAGAATATAAAACTTTTGTAAGCAAGACGTTTATTTGCTATTAAACCCAATTAAAAAGCCAAAATAGTATCACTATTTTGGCTTTTTAATTAATGTTCATTCAATTTAATGAGAAACACTTTTCTTTTTATATTGATCAAATTGAGAATCTTCTTTTTTCTTTGGCCAACTATTATTGCTGGTATCTACATCTGCAGTCAGTTTGTTTGGATCTAAATTAATTTCTTTTACCTCCTTATCAGAAGCAAATAATTTTTTAATCTCTTTATCATTAAATCTCCAGATTTTAGCAGGATAGTATTTATTCTCTTTAGTACCATCAGTATAAACGATCTCCATAATTATTGGCATTACCAAATCTCCTGGTTTTTCAAAAACAATTTCATAAAAGTATTTGGTAGCTTTTAAGTTTTTGATTTCATCAGCAGAATAATTTTCTTCAAGATAATCACCTAAGAATTTAAAATCGTTTATAGGATCGGTGTTTTTAGACATTTCACTACTATAATCATCACTATCAGTATCGACTAAAAATAAGGCAGGTAAAAAATTATTTACATCAACTCCATACATTTTTGCCATTCTTTTTGCTCTTGCAGTTGGTTTATCTGTAATTGCATATTTTGTAACATTTTTTATACCAATATCATTGTAGTTGGTAGTATAAAACCATCCTCTCCAAAACCAATCCAAATCCGTTCCCGATGCATCTTCCATTGTTCTAAAGAAATCAGCCGGAGTAGGGTGTTTGAATTTCCATCTGTTGGCATAAGTTTTAAAGGCTTTATCAAATAACTCATGCCCTAAAATTACTTCACGTAACATATATAAACCTGCAGCAGGTTTAGCATAAGCATTTTGTCCGCTGTTAAATACATTGTCATGCTGACTCATAATAGGAGTTATTCTTGTTTGTTCTCCATTCATATAATCAACAACATTAACTGGAAAGCCTCTTGACGGAAACCCTGGTTCAAAATTTTGTTCGGCTAAAAGCTGAGTAAAAGTATTTAATCCTTCATCCATCCATCCCCATTGGCGCTCATCAGAATTAATAATCATTGGAAACCAATTGTGCCCAACTTCATGAATAATCACACCAATCATACCATTTCTGGTTCTTTGCGAATAGGTTCCGTCTGGTTTTGGACGACCAAAGTTCCAACAAATCATAGGATATTCCATACCTTGCTGTTTTGCATTTACCGAAATAGCTTTATGGTATGGATAATTAAATAAATGTTTTGAATATGTTTCTAGAGTAGTTACAACAGCTTTTGTTGAGAATTCTTCCCAAAGAGGATTTCCTTCTTTCGGATAAACTGATATAGCCATAACCGTTCTTTCTCCAAGTTTTACTGCCTGTGCATCTAAAATATATTTTCTCGAACTAGCAAAAGCAAAGTCTCGTACATTTTCGGCTTTCATTTTCCAAGTTTTGGTCTTTTTTGAATAGCCTTTTTCGTTTTCCTCTGCTTCTTCCTGCGTTACAATAATTACAGGTTTATCATAAGAACTTCGCGCTTCTTCAAATCGTTTCCATTGCTTTTTTGTAAGCATATCTTTACGATTTAAAATATGCCCTGTTCCTTCTAAAAGGTGATCTGCAGGTGTTGTAATATTTACATCGTAGTTTCCAAATGGTAGGGTAAATTCTCCTTGACCCAGGTATTGCATATTTTGCCATCCTTCTACATCACTATAAACTGCCATTCTAGGAAAGAATTGTGCAATGATATAGGCATTATTTCCATCTTTAAAAGGTTCATAACCAGACCGACCTCTTGCAACTGTATAATCTGGAATATTGTACCACCATTTGATGTTAAAGCTAATTTTTGTACCTGATTTTAAAGGTGTAGCTAAATCAATTCGCATCATTGTACCATTGATACTATAATTCATATCATTGTTGGAAGAATTCTTTACATAGTCGATTTTAAAACCACCATCAAAAGGTTTGCCCAAAAATGTTTGTGTAAACTTTGCAGGATTATAAAAAACACCAGGTCCGCCAGCTTTTACATCATTAGTTTGTGCATCTGCAGCTCTAATATTTTGATCTAGCTGTACCCATAGATATTCTAAGTTGTCAGGTGAATTATTATGATAAGTAATAGTCTCTACACCAAATATTTTTTGGTTATCATCATCTAAAGTGATATCCATTTTATAATCAGCTTGTTGTTGATAATATGCATGTCCGGGTGCTCCCGAAGCCGATCTGTATGAATTTGGTGTTGGAAATTCTTCACCTAATTGTTTAAACTTACTTACGTTATAATGTCCTTGTTGTTTTTCTTTTTCAGGGCTTTTATCTTGAGCAAAACTTGCAGATGTGATAAAAGTCAAACTTAAAAACAAAAATTTAATTCTTTTCATTTGTATATAATGTTACAGTTAATTTTTAATTTAGACCTCGAATATAAAAATATTTATTTTATCGAAAAACGATAAATCAGAAATTTAACATTTCTTTATCATTATTCGTCAAAAGGACAAAAGTATTCTTTTGATTATTAATATTGGTTTTAATAAAGTTTTGTTGTTCATTAAACTCTTCAAAAAGCATTCTGTTTTTTACCTCAATAGATTTAACACTATCAATATCAGTAGATTCCAAATAAAAATAAATAACATCATTATCGTATTCTTTACCCAAAAATGTATAATTTATTTTACTCTGATTAATTTTAATGTAAAATTTTTGATTGATATATAAGTTGATAAACTTATCAGTTTCGATATGTTCATTTCTAGTATTTAGCTCAAATTCTTTTTTAAACCTTTTATTTAAAATTGTTTCAACATCATCTATAAAGAATCGCATCGTTATCTGTATAGTTTTTTCTTCTTTTACATAATTTATTTTGGTCATACTTATATAATACTTATGAGCAGTAAAAGAAAAAAGAGGAATGATAATAAGGATGAAAAGGTACTTTATTGAATTCATAAGTTAAAGGATGATAATGATGTAATGTTAATTAAAGCACTCGTTAATAATTATAAGTGTGCAAAAATACAGTAAAACATTATATTAACTAACATTATCTTAATAATTGCATTGTTTACAGGCATGAGACTCTTTTCTTACCCTTAAGTTTGCAAATAATTATCTTTATTTTGGATCAAAATGTCCATAATTTCTAAATAGCGTTTTCTTTCAAATAAAAAAACAATTCTTTTTGGTAAGCAATATTTTAACAGATAATCAATATCTTCTTTTGGAATTTTTAGTGTATTAATAAAAAAATCATCTTTGAAATGATTTCTAATTAGTTCAATATTTTCTAAATCAATTTCTAGTTGTTTTTCATTATCAAGTAATTCTTTTAATTTACGATCACTTTTTCGGTTACCAGAAAAAATATAATAAAGATCATCGATTCCTCCAGGTTTAAATAAAAGTGTTTGTAAAATTGCTATAGGAACACTTTTTTTACTATGCATTTCAAGAGTTCTATCTAATTTATTTAGCGGTATTACATCTGCATTTGGTAGGCCTAAAGATTTTGCCATATTTTGTAGAACAACTTCATCAAGTTCATTGTTTTTTGGAATTAAATTGAGACTGATCGTTTTATTTTCAATGTGTTTTCTAGTAATTTGTAATTCTTTATCAAAAAATTGAACACTTGAAAAAGAGATATAATCGTTAAGTTTAACAGTAATTTGAAATTTACCCTCAGTATTTGAGATTGTCCCTTTTTTTGAATTAAGATTAATTATATGGATATTTTCTAAAGCATGAGAATCACTTGTTATTATCCCATTAATTATAACTCCTTCTTCTTGAGCAGATAAATGTAAAGTAAAGAATAATATGAAAATTAAATAGATTTGTTTCACAATTCAAAGTAACAAATCTAAAATTATAAAAATCATTATTCTATTAATAAATTTTTGTTAAAGGAAAAAAGTTTTTAGTATTTATCTATTCCAATTGAATAACTAGATTGTGAGTAAATACCAATTACTTCAAAATTTATATGATTAATTTGTATTAAAAAGGTACAGAATCAACTATTTCCAAGCCATAACCAATCATTCCTACACGTTTTTTATTAAACTCACCATTAGAGATTAGTTTTATTTTGTTAATATTTAGATCGTGTAGAATTTGAGCACCTATACCAAAATCTTTTTCATCCATTTCTAATTCGATAGATGCAACACTACTCTTATCAGTAGTTAATTTAAGTTGGTTCAATCTATTTATTAGATTGTAAGATTGGTATTCCTGATTGATAAAAACAATAGCTCCTTTGCCCTCCTCATTGATGATATCAAACATTTTACCTAATTTATCATCTGGATTTTTTGTAAGTGTACCAATGATATCGTTATTTACTAAAGTTGAATTTACTCTCACTAAAACTTCATCACCTCTTTTCCAATCTCCTTTGGTTAGGGCTAAGTGCACTTGATTATTTGTGGTTTGTTTATATGCGCGTAAACAGTATTTTCCAAAGCGGGTATCAACAGAAAAATCTTCAATTTTCTCAATTAAAGAATCATGGCGTAAACGATAAGCCACAAGGTCTTCGATAGAGATTATTTTTAGATCAAACTTCTTTGCAACTTTCATTAATTGTGGCAATCTTGCCATTGAACCATCGTCATTTAAAATTTCAATTAATAATCCTGCTGGTTGTAAGCCTGCCAAACGAGCTAGGTCTATTGCAGCTTCTGTATGCCCGGTACGGCGTAAAACACCACCTTCTTTGGCACGTAAGGGGAAAATATGACCAGGACGACCAAGATCATGAGGTTTTGTGTTGGATGAGGTTAATGATTTTACAGTTTTTGCTCTATCATGTGCAGAAATACCTGTAGTACAACCTTGTCCTTTTAAATCTATAGAAACAGTAAATTGTGTGTTATGAAGTACGGTATTTTCACCAACCATTAAACTCAAATCTAATTCATCACATCTATTTTCGGTAAGAGGTGCACAAATTAAACCTCTACCATGGGTAGCCATAAAATTAATCATTTCGGGTGTAACCATTTCAGCAGCAGCTATAAAATCACCTTCATTCTCTCTGTTTTCATCATCGACAACAATAATAAGTTTTCCTTTTTTTATATCGTCAATTGCTTCTTCAATGGTATTTAATTGTATAGCTTTAATTTTTGTAATGCTCATTTTTTAGACTTTAGTTTCTTTATTCTTTTTTTGTAAAAAAGTATGCAAATTTAACAATACTATTGATTTATTTTTTCTTTAACTTAAATATTTTTGAAAAGAAATTATTAATTGGATTTAAAAAAACATCGATATTAAATATGCCTTTATCATTAGTCGCCCTTCTCATTAAGAATAAACCAAGAGGAAGTAAAACGATTGTTGCTAACCAACCTCCAATAATTGGAGAAATTGTATTTGAATTTGCCATTTTTTCACCTAATGTAGAAATGAAAAAGTAAATAACAAATATTACAATTGCAATAATCATTGGTAGTCCAAAACCACCTTTTCTAATAATTGCTCCAAGAGGTGCACCAATAAAAAATAATACAATACAAGCAAGAGAATATGCTAATCTTTTGTGATATTCGGTATTATAACTATTGATTACTTTTTGTTTTCCTTGAGATAAATCTTTAAAATTGTTGATATTATCTAAATTACTTTGTGATAATTGAGATGCATTTTCTAATACTATAATTTTATTATCTACATCAAAATTATCTAAAATATTAATATCTAGGTTATGCTCTTTAATCGTGTCATTATGCAGTTTTGGGGCTCTTAATGTGGTGTAGAATCTTTTTGCCTTATTTTCTACATAGTTATGATATGGGGGAGTTAAAGAATCTACATAAAAACTTAGTTGATTCAAGCTTAACATTTGTCTTCCTGTTTTGTATTTTAGTTCATCTGGGTCAAAATTACCAATTTTGGAAACATCAATATTTACTGTATACTCATTAAAATGTGCTCTGTTTGCAGGCATTTTCTTTCGTTCATCAACAGAGGATCTTTTCTTTCTAATTTCTTCAAAATAATAACCATCTTCCAAAATGAGTGTGAGATATCTGCTCCCTTCTTCATTTAAAATTGTACCCTTTCTTGCTGTAATTACTTTATTATTAATGCGGTTATTTTCAATTTCATAAATAAGAACATTTTTCAATAAGTTTTCATCTTCACCATATTTTTCATCAAACTTGATACTATATCCGGGTATCTCCGTATTAAAAGTACCGGCAACTAATGCTAAACCTGGCTCTTTCTTTTTCATGTTATAAATCAAATTCTTTGATTTTAATGAAGCATAGGGAAAAATATAGTTTAAAAATAAAAAATTAAAAAGACTTAAAACCAGCATCAGACCTACAAGAGGTCTAACAAATCGTTTTAGTGAAATTCCTGAAGCCTTTATAGCGGCCATTTCATAGTTTTCTGATAGAGTTCCAAGTGCCATAATTGATGATAACAATATTGCCACTGGTAAAGCTGTGGGTACAACCATCAATGTGATATAACCTAAAAATTTGAAAATGATAATTAGATCAATACCTTTTCCTGCAATTTTATCAAATTGTAGCCATAGAGCCTGCATAATAAATACAAACAAAATGATAAGAAATGTTGCTAAAAATGGAGTTAAAAAACTCTTGAGTATGTAACGATCTAATATTTTCAAAATTATATCAAATTATTTAGTCGTTTATAAAATATCCCAAATCTTCGTATTTTTTAGTATCGAATGTGAATAAATCATTTTTAAGATTTTGATTTACTTTAAAACTTTTTATCAAAATAGTTGTTTGAGTATCATTCTTGCCAATTTCAGTAAGATTATAAATATGTTTACTTTTTGTGTCAATACCTAAATTGACAATCAAAATCTCTGAATTACTATCAATAGGCACCAATTTTATAAACTGAATATCTTTACCATTTATATTCTTTTTATCAGCTAAGCTATAAGTGTATCCACTTTTATAAAATGAATAAAATTTAGAGGGTGTAATGGTATTTTCACTTTCGGCATCATAATTTGAAATGTTTACTTCTTCATTTTCAGGAATGATTGTGTAGGTTTTTGATCCATCATAAATTTGTGTTGTACCAAAAAGAATTACAAGATATTTTTCTCCCTCTAAAATAACTTCTCCTTTATTTTTTTGATTTACATCTGCTTCTTTATTTTCTAGAATATAATCAAATTTGATAGTTACATTTTCATAAGCACTCATAGTAGAGGAAACTTCATCTAAAAGTTTTTTTGCAGTATCATTATTTTGGGAATATCCAAAAGTTATACTTAAAAAGAATATGGTTAAAATTGCTAATTTCTTCATTTCATTAAATATTTTTGTCATTAAATTATAATTTTTCATCATCCAAAAGTTGACGTAAAGCCATTGTGTCTGCTACCAAAACTTGTCTCGCTTTACTACCTTCAAACTGTCCTACTATTTTGGCAGCTTCTAATTGATCGATTATTCGTCCGGCTCTATTATAGCCAAGTTTTAATTTACGTTGCAATAAAGATGCCGAACCTTGTTGTGCATTGATAATAATTTCGGCAGCATCTTCAAATAGTTCATCTCTATCTGCTATATCAACATCAATACTATTACTGTTCTCATCCCCAGTATATTCAGGTAATATTAGTGCTTGTGAATATGCTTTTTGTGATCCAATAAAATCTGTAACACGTTCTACTTCAGGAGTATCAATAAATGCACATTGTAATCTTGTTAAATCATTTCCGGTAGAGATTAGCATATCTCCTTTACCAATTAATTGATCTGCACCTTGAAAATCAAGTATGGTTCGTGAGTCAATTTTTGAGGTAACTCTAAATGCTACTCTGGCAGGAAAATTTGCTTTGATAATACCTGTAATAACATTAACCGATGGTCTTTGCGTTGCAACAATTAAATGGATACCAATTGCCCTTGCCAGCTGAGCCAATCTTGCAATAGGACCTTCAATTTCTTTTCCAGCAGTCATAATTAAATCAGCAAACTCATCAATTACTAATACAATATATGGTAAAAATCTATGTCCGTTTTCTGGATTTAATTTTCGAGTTTTAAACTTTGTATTATATTCACTAATATTTCTAACATAGGCTGCTTTTAGCAGATTATATCGATCATCCATTTCAATACAAAGAGAATTTAATGTATTTACTACTTGTTTGGTATCGGTAATAATCGCCTCTTCAGAATCGGGTAACTTAGCTAAATAGTGTCTTTCTATTTTATTAAAAAGTGTTAACTCTACCTTTTTGGGATCGATTAAAACAAACTTAACTTCGGCGGGGTGTTTTTTATATAATAATGAAGCTAAAACTGCATTTAAACCAACCGATTTTCCTTGTCCGGTAGCACCAGCCATTAATAAATGGGGCATCTTAGCAAGATCAAATACAAAAGTTTCGTTAGATATTGTTTTACCCAAAGCAATTGGTAATGCCATTTTTGAGTTTTGGAATTTTTGTGAAGATAAAACTGATTTCATTGAAACGACTGAAGGTTTTTTATTCGGAACTTCAATACCAATAGTTCCTTTCCCAGGAATTGGAGCAATAATTCTAATACCCAAAGCTGCAAGTGATAAAGCGATATCATCTTCTAAATTTTTAATTTTCGAAATTCTAATTCCGGCTTTTGGTACAATTTCGTATAAAGTTACTGTAGGTCCAATTGTAGCTTTAATACTTTCTATGCTAATTTTATAGTGATTAAGTGTCTCGACAATTTTGTTTTTATTGTCTTCGAGTTCTGCTTTATTAATAGTAATATTTTCGTTACTATAATCTTTAAGTAGGTCTAAAGTTGGAAACTTATAATTTGCCAGTTCTAATTTAGGATCAAATTCACCAAATTCTTCTACCAATTTGTTAGATAGGTTTTTAACCGTTCGTTCTTCATCGATTGGTTTGTTAACCTCAATTTCCATTATTTTTATTGGCTCTACTTTTTTCTCAACAACTTCTAATATAGTTGGTTCTTCAATTGGGTTTTTATCTTTAACCAATGTTTCAGGTTCTAGATCTAGTTCAAGTTCAGGATTTTGTTCAGTATTTTCAATAATTGGTTGGCTAATATAACCTTCGGTTATGTCATCAATTGTATTGTTATCTTTTATTTTCTTTTTCGGAAGATTATTTTTTATTCTCTCGGGAGTTATTTTAAATTTCGAAATGATAAAACCAAGAAATGTTAGCAAAAGCAATAAGAAAAATCCAGTTGAACCGATATAAATTTGCGAAAAATCATTTACTTCATATCCAATTGTACCTGATAAAATTGACTTATCTGTAAAGAAAAAAGCAAATACTAATGAAAGCCAAATCATGATAAGAATTCCATTCATCCATGCTTTCTTTAATTTGTTTACAGGAATATCTAAAATAATATATAAACCAGTAAAAAACAATAAAATAGGAATGATAAAACTAGAAACACCGAATCCATCAAAAATAAAAAAATCACTTATTGAAGCTCCAAGCTTTCCTAATAAATTTTTTACTTCAATATTTTTATCGGTAAGGAAATTTAACTGACTTTGATCTTCTTTCCAATGCGTTAAAAATGAATAAAAAGAAACAAATAAAAAGATAGCTATTGAAAGAATAAAAACACCAAAAACAAGGTGTGTTTGCTTGCTTTTAAAAAAAGATGTTATTGTGTTATTTTTCTTTTTAGCTCGTTTTGTTCTTGAGCTTGGTTTTTTCTTTCTTGCCATAAGTCACAAAAGTACATAAATATTTTGGTTTCAAATTACGGAAATATTGGCTTAAATTAAAAAATTTTAGGTAAGTAAATAATCATTCCAATAATAATGGCAATGATAGCAGCAAAAGTAGATGCACCCGCAGATATATCTTTAATAAAACCAATTTTTTTGTGGTAATCAGGATGTATAAAATCAGAGAGTTTTTCAATGGCAGTATTAAGAGATTCGGATACTAAAATTAAACCTATTGCCATGAGCTGGAACATCCACTCAATAGTCGAGATGTTAAATAAAAATCCAACAATAGTCATAATCAATGCAATAGAAAATTGCACTTGAATACTAGCTTCTGTTTTTAATAATAAAAAAGCACCTTTAGCTGCATATTTTACGCTTTTAATTCGAGTTATAAAAAAGCTATCATTGGGGTTTTTCATTATTCCAAAATTTATTGAAATATACAAAAAAAACAGCTCTGAAAATTTTCAGAGCTGTGAATTATAAGGTGTAAGTTAAATTTAGTTTTTTAAATTAAATCCCTCTACTATTTAAGAGCTTCTAATGCAGCTTCATAATTTGGTTCTTCAATAATTTCACCAACTTGTTCAGTATAAATTACTTCGCCAGCTTCATTTATAGCAACTACAGCTCTTGAAAGTAAACCTTTCATTGGTCCGGTTTTTATAGTTACGCCGTAGCTTTTACCAAATTTATCATTTTGATAATCACTTAAAGTAATTGCATTTTCAATTCCTTCAGCACCACAAAAACGAGCTTGTGCAAATGGTAAATCTTTTGAAATATTAATTACAACTGTATTTTCTAATTTAGCTCCTTCTTCATTAAATTTTCTAAGTGAAGCAGCACAAACACCTGTGTCTAAACTAGGTGTAATATTTAATAAAACTTTTTTACCTTTAAAATCTTTTAGTTTAGATTCAGATAAATCAGTTCCAACTAATTTGAATTTTGGTGCTTTTTTCCCAACTTTAGGTAATTTACCTACTGTTTTTATGGAGTTTCCTTTTAATGTTATTTTTGTCATAATTTCTTAATTTTTAAGGTTTATATTTTAGGTTTTTTGGTACTTCAAATTTACATAAAAAAACTCTCATACAATGATGAGAGTTCTTAAATTTGATTTAATTAATTAGTGAGAAGATAAATAATCTGCAATTCCCTCATGAGTAGCTTGCAAACCATCTTTTTCTGAGTTCCAGTTAGCTGGGCAAGCTTCACCGTTTACTTCGTTAAATTGCAAAGCATCAACCATTCTTAAAGCTTCATCAACGTTTCTACCTAGTGGAAGATCATTTACAACTTGGTGACGAACAATTCCTTCTTTGTCGATTAAAAATAATCCACGATAAGCAATTAATTCACCATCTGCTTGTAATTGATCGTTTTCATCGTAAAAGAAATCACCGGTTAAAACATCGTAATTTTTTGAAATAGTTTTATTTGTATCCGCAACTATTGGATAAGTAACTCCTTTAATACCACCTTCGTTTTTACCCATTTGTAACCATCCCCAGTGAGATTGCTCGGTATCTGTTGAACAAGCAACAACTACTGTATTTCTTTTTTCAAATTCTGCTAATTTTTCTTGAAATGCATGCAATTCTGTAGGGCAAACAAATGTAAAATCTTTTGGGTAAAAGAAAAATACTACATGTTTTTTTCCTAAGTATTGGTCTAATGAAAATTCTTCAACAAATTTTTCTCCGTCAACTACTGCCTGTGCAGTAAATTGTGGTGCTTTTTTTCCTACTAATACAGCCATATTTATTTAATTTAAAGGTTATTTTTTTTGTTGTACAAAATTAAGAAATCAATATTTCAGTTTTCATAGGCTTTCATTCTTATTTCTTATGTTTTAATAGATTTTTTTTATGATAGCAATAAATTATATAATTCAATGAAATAGTTTATTTTTATCAAAATTAAGATCGATGAAATTATACGATAAATATATTTTGCCAAAAGTTGTAAACTGGGCCTGCACTTCAAGATCTACTAATTATCAGCGAGCTAAAATTATTCCGTTGGCTTATGGCGATGTATTGGAAATCGGAATAGGTTCTGGTTTAAACCTGAGTCATTATAATGGTGAAAAAGTAGATAACCTTATCGGAATTGATCCTTCAGAAGAAATTTGGAATTTGAATCAAAATGGAATTGATAAACTTAATTTTGAATTTACTTTTGTTAAAGCTTTCGCTGAAGAACTTCCTTTTAATAATAAAACTTTTGATAATGTAGTAATCACATATTCGCTTTGTACTATTAAAGATTTTCAAAAGGCATTATCTGAAATTATAAGGGTTTTAAAACCCGAAGGTAAATTATTGTTTTGTGAGCACGGAATAGCACCAGATAAAAATATAAAAAATCTACAAAACACGATTAATCCACTCTGGAAAAGAGTAGGAGGAGGCTGTAACTTAAATAGAGATATTCCTACTTTAATTAGAGAAAATGGTTTTAAAATAATTGATCTTCAAAAAATGTATATCCCCGGTTGGAAATTTGCCAGCTATAATTATTGGGGAGTGGCTGAGGTTAAATAATCTTGATCATTTTTAAAAACGTTTGATAATCATCAGATAAATATCAAAACCTCACGGAGTGAATTTTAGCCGTGCTAAGATATTTACCCCGTGAATAATAACAATTTTAAACTACTGTAAAACAATAATATATAATTTTATTGTACTCTCGTAAAAAACGTACCAACGTTTTGTTTGTAGGTATGTATTTTGGGATTATAATTTTAACAGGTTTTGATAGAATTTTTTTGAAATTGTATCTTCGTAAGATGGCTTAAAAATTGTATTAAAAAATTAGGTTTTTAGTAACTACTTCAACGGATTTTTATCCTCCAACCAATCCATGCTATCTTCAATTAATCTAGGGCTGCCGAACCTATAACCTATAAAAACATTAAAGATACCTCTTACGGTGTCAAAATCGGCAACCGAATCTTCACTTCTATAAATTGCATTCAATCTAAAATCTAAACCTGAATAAAATTTATCTGAATTATAACCAAACCCAATTTCGCTATTTAAACTAGCTATTATTCCGGTTTGATTATCAGTAATAATATCTTCGTCAATTTTAGTATTGATTTTATTAAATTCAATTCCAAGTCCGGGTGAAATACCAAGATTTGAATACCATCTGTGGTTTATCACTAATGTGTAAAAATAACCTGTATTAACATATATGCCTTTTGAAAATAGATCTTTAACTCCATCTTTATTGATTAGATCAGATTTGTAGAAACTTAAACTCGAAATGATACTACCTGCAGATTTTCTTTGAATTTCGGTTTGAGTAAGGAGTGCTTTAAGAGAATAATCTTCATTAAACTTATATCTTGTAGTACTTCTAAAAGTAGAAGTTTGTAAATGAGGTAATATAATAAACTCAAATTCAGAAGGTTGATTAATGTTGTCTGCATAATATCCCTTTATCTTTGAATATTCAAAAGTTTGCATAAAGTTTTTTATATATATATCTGATTGAATTTTAAAAACTTTTGTTTTTCCTTTGTTATCTTCATCGTGCCCAGATAGAATCCTTGGGGAATAACCAATTTTAAACGATAGAAACCTGTAATTGGCGTGCAGTGTTGTTCTAATATTTGTATTAGGATTTATTATGTATTCTTCATCATTAGAAATATATTGGAATGATTCTATATCATTATCCAAACTAAACTTAACATTTATTGTATTATTCATTTTTTCAATATAATCTGAACTGTATTTTTGCGAATACATTGAAAGTGACATAGAAATTAAAAAAATATAGATTGTTTGCTTCAAGATAATTTATTTATATTCAAATATAAATATAAATTTTAAAATTACATATTTGTAAATATTGAAAGTTTCAAATTAAAATAACATCTAAGAGTTTATCAACAATTTTTGTATATCCTATTAAATTTTTACCCCAAGAATTAATTAATTTTTATATTAGCCAATTATTTAAAATAAGTACTTCAATATGGGAAATCAACCAGTTTTTACAAATGATACAATAGTTTTTGGATTACTAATGTTGGCATTGGGATTCATTTTTTATACTTCATCAATTAAAAAAGGATTTTGGCATAAGTTTTACGGCATTGTTCCGGCATTATTTATGGCATATATGGTACCAGCTCTGTTTACAACATTGGGTTTGATAGCTCCTGATTGGGAAACTACAACAGAAACTGGTGAAATAATTGAACATTCTTCTAGTTTGTATTATATGTCTAGCCGATATCTATTACCTGCAGCATTAGTATTAATGACTTTAAGTATTGATATTAAAGCAGTTTTTAATTTAGGTTGGAAAGCATTAGCAATGTTTTTTACAGGAACAGTAGGAATTGTTATTGGTGGACCGATAGCCATTTTATTAATTTCAATGGTATCACCTGAAACGGTTGGTGGTGCTGGGCCAGACGCAGTTTGGAGAGGTTTATCAACCTTAGCAGGAAGTTGGATTGGTGGAGGTGCAAACCAAACAGCAATGCTTGAAATTTATG
>DAOUQH010000038.1 GCA_030625645.1 Flavobacteriia bacterium
TTCTTCAATGGTATAACCACTAACATTTATGATTTCCATACGATCTCTTAATGCCCACGGAATAGTTGATAAACTATTTGCGGTAGCAATGAACATTACTTTTGAAAGATCGTAACCAACCTCTAAATAATTATCGTAAAAATCCATGTTTTGTTCAGGGTCCAAAACTTCGAGCATCGCAGAAGATGGGTCACCGCTGTGACTTGCACCCAGTTTATCAATTTCATCCAATACAAAAACCGGATTTGAAGTTTCGGCTTTTTTAATACTTTGAATTATTCTTCCTGGTAATGCACCGATATATGTCTTTCTATGTCCTCTAATTTCAGCTTCATCTCTCATACCACCTAATGACATTCTCACATATTTTCTACCTAATGATTCGGCAACGGATTTTCCTAAAGAAGTTTTACCAACTCCCGGAGGTCCATACAAGCAAATAATAGGAGATTTCATATCGCCTTTTAATTTTAAAACTGCCAAATGCTCAATAATTCTTTCTTTAACCTTATCTAAGCCAAAGTGATCACGATCTAATATTTTTTGTGCTCTTTTTAAATCGAATTTATCTTTAGTGTATTCATTCCAGGGTAATTCTAATAAAAGATCTAAATAATTGCGTTGTACAGAATATTCGGCTACTTGCGGATTCATCCTTTGTAAACGGCTTAATTCTTTATCAAAAATATCTGCAATTTCCTTATTCCATTTTTTCTTTTTGGCTTGTAAGCGCATTTCTTCTAATTCTTCATCATAAGAAACACCACCCAATTCTTCCTGAATGGTTCGCATTTGTTGATGTAAGAAATATTCGCGCTGTTGCTGATCCATATCTTCGCGAACCTTAGATTGAATATCATTACTCAACTCAAGGCGTTGTAATTCTTGATTCATCTTTTTTAAAGTTGCCAAAGCACGATCTTTTAAACTGCTAATGTTTAAAATTGTTTGTTTTGAAGCCGCATCTAAATTCAAATTTGAAGAAACAAAATTGATTAAAAACGAATCACTTTGAATATTTTTGATAGCAAAAGAAGCTTCAGAAGGAATATTCGGATTCTCTTTGATAATTTTTAAAGAAATATCTTTAATAGAATCGATTATAGCTTTGAATTCTTTGTCACTTTTTTTTGGAGAAATATCAACTAATTCTTTGGTTTTTGCCTTTAAATAAGGCTCTTCCTGTACGATGCTTTCAATTTCAAAACGTTTTTTTCCTTGTAAAATAACCATGGTATTACCATCGGGCATTTTTAACATTTTTAAAATGCGCGCAACTGTACCAACATTATAGATATCATTGATTCCAGGATTTTCTGTAGTTTCATTTTTTTGTGCAACTACTCCAATAATCTTATCGCCTTTATTGGCATCTTTCACCAATTTAATTGTCTGGTCTCTTCCTGCCGTAATTGGAACAACTACACCAGGGAAGAGAACCGTGTTTCGCAAAGGTAAAATAGGAAGTTCATCAGGAACTTCTTCTTTGTTCATTTGCTCTTCGTCTTCAGGAGTCATTAACGGAATCAATTCTGATTCTTCATCAATTATATGTTGAAGTGACATATTGTCAATATTTAAAAATTTTGGATTGCTCATATCTTAATTAAGTCATTTTGACATTGAAACATAAGATTATTACTTATTTACTTCTTAATTCAATTTCATAAATCTTTGTAAATGAAATAGATAAATATTTATGTATCATGTGTTTGCTTTATATATTCAATTCTTGTGCCAATAAAAAAATTATAAAAAAAGAAGGGTGTTTTTTATTAAAAAATTGAGTTTGCAAATTTAATACTTTTATGGAATATGAATGGTGTTAAAAGTGAGTTTTTTTTTACTACAATCTATGTGTTGGTATAATATATTACCTTTAATTCTTAAAACTGTAACAAATTAATAATCTTATTGTCTTTTTAATAGAATCAATTCCTTGGAAGATATAAATCAAAATATAAAACATTTATTAGAAGAGTGCAAGTGTGGCAATAATAATGCACAATTCGACTTGTATAAAATGTATTATAAGGCTATGTATAATACGGCATACAGAATACTGAAAGATAGTTTTGAGGCAGAAGATATCATGCAAGAAGCATTTTTGAGTGCTTTTACAAAGTTGGATACTTTTAAGGGAGAGGTAACATTTGGATCATGGTTAAAGAGGATAGTAATTAATAGAAGTTTGACACAATTAAGGAAAATTAATAGAATTGATGAAATGAGTTTTGAAAATGTAGAATATAAAATGGAGCTAGTGAATGAAGACGACAATACTAATAGTGATTACTCCTTATTAAAGGCAAAAGAAATTGTACAAACCATTCAATTGTTAAACGATAAATATCGAGTTGCTTTAAGTCTTAGTTTAATTGAAGGATACGATAACGAAGAGGTTGCACAAATTATGAATATTTCTAATGCAAATTGTAGAACAATGATCTCAAGAGCAAAAAGTAAATTAAGAGAATTATTATCAGAGAGTATGGTTGTAAATTAAGGATTATGAAAGACAATTTTGAAAATATTTTTAAAGAAAAAAGAAGCGAATTTGATTTTGTTGAACCAAATATTGGTCACTTTGAACGATTTGAAGCTAGACTGAAAGAAACCAATAAACAAGAACCAAAAAGAAGAAATTGGAGATGGCTCTCTATAGCAGCCTCGGTAGTTTTAATTTTAGGAGTTTGGTTAGGAAATGCTAGGTCACATAAAGGATTGGAGCTTGCAGATGTTTCACCAAAAATGGAAGAAACTCAAGATTTTTTCACTGCTACAATTAAACAAGAAATCAAAAGTATTAACAAAATAAAATCTCCTGAAAATGAAAAAATAATCGATGATGCTTTTGAGCAAATGAAAAAATTAGAAGAAAATTATAAAAAACTAACCATCGAATTAAAAGAAAGTAATGAAGATAAACGTGTTATTTATGCAATGATCTCAAACTTTCAAAAACGTATTGAAATATTACAGAATCTAATGCAACAAATTGATGAGATTGAAAATTCAAAACCTGCCCCAATGGCAAGCAGTTTTAAACTTCAAAAAGCATTAGCTTAATAGAATCATAGTCAAGAAATTAAATACTAATAAAAGCTTATTGCTTAAATCTAAAATAAAATTAATATGAAAACTATGTATAAAATATTACTCGTGTTATTGCTGATTCCTGTGGTTGGAATTGCAGATAATAATCCAAAAAAATGGAAATATGAAAAAAGTAAAACTCTAAAAAGAGAATTTAATGTTAGTGCGGATGCACTTGTAAAGATTAATAACAAATATGGTAATGTCGATGTCATTACCTGGGATCAAAATCGTGTAGTTATTGAAGTAAAGATTACTGTAAAAGGTAGTAGTGAAGATAATGTAATGTCAAAATTAGATAATATTACTGTTGATTTTGATGGAAGTAAAAATTTGGTTTCTGCAAAAACAATTATTGAAAAATCTTCATCAAGTTGGTTTAATTGGAATAGTTCAAATGTAAATTTTCAAATTGATTATAAGGTGAAAATGCCGGTGACAAACAAGGCGAGTTTGTATAACGATTATGGTAGTATTTCTTTAAATGAGTTAAAAGGAAAAGCAGAAATTAATTGTGATTATGGAAAAATATTAATTGGAAGTCTATTTCATGCAGATAATGAGATTAACATTGACTATACAAATAATTCAGTAATTGAATTTATCAATGGAGGAACTATTAATGCAGATTACTCTGACTTGATTGTGGAAAAAGCAAAGAAAATTGATTTAGTTGCCGATTATACTTCTACTGGATTTGAAAATATTGAAGATCTTACTTTTAATTGTGATTATGGAAAGTTGAAAGTAGAAAATGGAAATTCGGTTTCAGGTAATGGGGATTATTTAACCATGCGTTTTGGATCAATTTATAAGAAATTAGTTATCGATGCCGACTATGGAAGTATTGTAATTGATAATTTAAAATCTGCTTTTAAGAAGGTGAGTATAACTTCGGATTATACAGGAGTAAAAATGGGAATAGATATGCAAGCCTCTTTTGATTATTTAGTTGAACTAAGTTATGGCGGATTTTCAAATGATTTACAAAATGTTACAAATCTTAAAAAAGTAGTAAAATCAAATTCAAAATATTATGAAGGATTTGTTAATAATGAAAACTCAGGGGCTTCTATCAATATTGATTCAGATTATGGAGGAGTAAAATTATATAATAACTAAAAAAGTCGCAAAAGCGTAAATAAAACAATGAAAAAATCAAATCTAAAATCAATTATAGGATTATTTGTAATGTTATTATTTTTTACAAATTGTACTGCACAAAAATATGGAAGAATTAAAGGGAATGGTAAAATTCTAACTAAAACCAGAAATGTAGAAAACTTTGATAAAATAGGAGTTTCTGGATCATTTGATGTTTCATTAGTGAAAGGGAATGAAGGGAAAATAGATATTAAAATTGAAGAGAATTTATTGCCATATCTAGAAACGTATGTAGATGGTGATAAGTTGAAGATTAAATGGAAAAAAGGTACGAGTATAAGTACTAACAAAGGAGTTCATTTAACAGTTTATTTTAATGACATCAATGCAGTTGGATTGGCAGGATCTGGGGATATCACATCAAAAGAGTTGATTAAATCAGATAATTTTGATGTTGCTGTTTCTGGTTCAGGGGATATCGATTTGAGACTTGAAGTTGATAATTTAAAAACGGCAATTGCAGGATCTGGGGATATTGAATTAGAAGGTAAAACCAAATTTTTTAAAGCAGGTATCTCAGGTTCAGGTGATATTGAAGCAGATGATTTAGTTTGTAATAAAGCAGAATTAAAGATATCAGGTTCAGGAGGTATTACCCTAACAGTAAAAGATGAGTTATATGCAAGAATATCAGGTTCAGGCGATATTGACTATAAAGGAAATCCAAAAATTGAAGATATTAAAGTAAGTGGTTCTGGTGAAGTGAGCAGTCACTAAAACTGTACATGTCTTATTTAAAAAGAGATTATCATTTTGATAATCTTTTTTTTTGTTAAATATTTATTAAAAACTGTAACATTTTCAATCATTGTTAGTCTTGTATATAGTAGTGTGTAAAACATAGTACTAAAAATAAGAAATAACATAAAAATAAAACTAATCATGAAAAAATTAATCACATTAAGCCTTTTATTTGTTAGCCTAACAATCTCGGCACAGTTTATTGAAAACAGATCTATAGATTTTAGTAACGTATTTAATTATAATATTAAAACGATAAGCAATCATTTATCTAATGCTGTATTAAATTCTATTATAGAAATTGAAGAAGAGGAGGAGGATGAACCATTGGATTTTGATGTTCGTCAATATCTTCCAAAAGGATTTAACCCGTTTAAAGTAGCGTATAAAACATATACAGATTTATATGAGATTTTATTTGAAGAGGAAGAAGATGCTCCTTTTGAATTTGACACAAAACAATATTTGCCAGAAAATTTCAATGCTTATAATATTGATAAAATAATGGAAGAATACGAATTGTTAAATGAAGAGGCTGATGCTCCTTTTGAATTTAATTCTAAAGATTATTTACCATCAAATTTCAATCCTTATAAAGAATATATATTGATTGGAGAAAATGAGATTATTGAAGAGGAAGAAGATGCTCCTTTTGAATTTAAAAAAGAAAAATATTTACCAAAAGATTTTAATCCTTATATATAAAAAAGCTGTCTAATCTAAATTTAAAAAGTCGATTGAAAATAAGATTTCAATCGACTTTTTTATTTGTTGGAATTTATCTTTAATTAAAAATTTCTATACTTTTTTGTAGTTTCATAAACATGATCTAATATTTTTTGATCTTGTTCGGTAAAATCTTCATTTTTACGATTTATTACCAGATTTGCAGTTGTTTTAGCTTTTTCAATTTGGTAGGTGCTAAATCCTGCAGCACCTCCCCAAGAAAAGGAAGGAATAAAATTTCGAGGAAAATTACTTCCATAAATATTTGAACTTACACCAACTACTGTCCCTGTATTAAACATTGTATTGATAGCGCTTTTTGAATGATCTCCCATTATTAATCCACAAAATTGAAGTCCGGTTTTAGTAAATCGTTCTTTTTCAAAATCCCACATTTTCACTTCGGCATAAGTATTTTTTAAGTTTGAGTTGTTTGTGTCAGCACCTAAATTACACCATTCGCCAATTACTGCATTACCTAAATAACCTTCATGGCCTTTACTACAATAGCCAGACATTACTACATTATTCACTTCTCCACCAACTTTACATTTTGGACCAAGTGTGGTTGGACCATAGATTTTACTTCCCATTTTTACAACAGAATGAATTCCCATAGCAAAAGGGCCACGAATCATACTTCCCTCCATTACAAGTGCGTGTTTTCCTATATAGATTGGGCCTTTTGTAGCATTTAAAACTCCAATTTCTATCTCAACACCTTCTTCCAAAAATATTTGATCCTTATTAATACAGTGAACAGTATCTGGAATTGGTGCAGATTTTCTTCCTGTTGTGATCAATTTAAAATCTGCCTCAATAGCTTCGCCATTAAAAGAAAAAATATCCCAAGTATTTTTTAATTGAATAATATCTTCTGAAAATTCTAAAATTTCATATTTATCAAAACTAACTTCTTCTTGTGTTTCTGAAGTAAAGAAAGCAATAATTTCTTCATTTTTGAAGATTGCTTGATCTTGTTTTAAACCTTTAATCATTTCCACCAAAGTGTCATTAGGTAAGAAGGAAGCATTTATTAAAATATTTTCTTCCAGTTCAACCATTGGAAATTTTTCCGATAAATATTCTTCAGTAATAGTTGTTGTAGTTGTGTTTAGAATATTTTCCCACTTTTCACGAATAGTCAAAATCCCAATTCTAATATCGGCAACGGGTTTGGTGTATGTTAGAGGTAGTAATCCCATACGAGTATTACCATCAAATAAGATATAATTCATTCTTTTTGTTTTTATTTGAGTTTAAATTATCCATTACCAATAAAATATGATTGAATTGAATAGTTGAGAAAACTATTAATATCAATAATGGATTTGTTTCATATTTTGAACAAATATAAAAATATCATCACATTATTTGTAACATTATTCACTTATATTAAAGCAATTTCCTTATTAATTTGTAAAACCAAATAAAAATAAAAAGAGTAATGAGTTATATTATAAATAAAATTTTGAGTGAAGGGACAACTTTTGATGAGACTAAACAAAATATCTCAAAAGAATTAAAAAAAGAAGGATTTGCTGTGCTTACCAATATTGATGTTAAAGCAATATTAAAAAGTAAAATCAATAAAGACATAAATAAATATGAAATCTTGGGTGCTTGTAACCCAACCTATGCTTATGAATCTTTACAAGTAGAGAATAAATCGGGACTCTTTATGCCATGTAACTTTGTTATTCAGGAAAATATGGAAGGATTAATTGAAGTGTCAGCTATTAATCCTGCTGCTTCTATGGGCTATTTTGAGAATGAAGCGTTAGAAAAAATAATGAAAGAAGTTAAGGATAAGCTGCAAAATGTAATTAATAATTTGTGATTTTAAATATGGGATTGTTTTATATTTGTATTCTATGAATAAAAAATCAGTTTATAAACATTATTTAATATTTGTATTAATTGTATTATTTAGTTTCAATATTTCTGCTCAAAAAGATACTGTTTCTTTTGATCTAGGAATTAATTTAGATACTAGACCATTACAACTAGATAGTGATTTTTTAAAGAACCCCTCATTTATTTTTGATGATTCTAATCTACTATTGATTCAACCAACACAATTTACAAAAGATTATACTTTTAAATACCTTACTTATGATCCTGTAAAAGACCCTAAACGATTATTGTACAATACAGGTTTGTATACTGGAGCAGCTGTTTTAGCTTTTGGTACACTTTGGGTTTTACCCGAGAGCTTTACCAATTGGGATAAGGATGAAATTCTTGAAGCTGGATTTTTTAGTAAATGGAAAGAAAATGTAAAAGCTGGACCGGTTTGGGATGAGGATGATTTCTTTTTAAATTGGGTAATGCATCCATATTCTGGAGGTGTTTATTATATGAGTGCCAGAGGAAGTGGTTATAATAAATGGGAATCGTTTGCCTATTCAGCTATAATGTCAACATTTTTCTGGGAATTTGGTATTGAGGCTTTCGCCGAAATTCCTTCCTGGCAAGATCTGTTTATAACGCCAATATTAGGTTCATTAGTTGGTGAACAATTTTTTAAATGGAAAGGAAAGATAATAAGAAATGATAGTAAAGTTTTAAACTCAAAGTTTTTGGGCGGAACCTCTCTTTTGTTGATAGACCCTTTTAACCAAATAATTGATGGTTTTGGCTATAAAACTAAGAATAAAGTACAAACATATTCTGCATTTGCACCAATTGACTATGATTTTTATACCAATAAAACGATTTGGGGAATGCAAGTTGTGATGATTTTTTAATAATTCAACTAACCTTGAAAAACAAAGCAATTTATTTAGGTTATATTTTTGCGATTTTTGCAACAATAATTTGGTCGGGTAATTTTATTATTGCTCGAAACCTTAATGAGAGTGTTCCTCCTATAAGTTTGGCTTTTTGGAGATGGATGGTTGCTGTAATTGTTTTTTTGCCATTTGCTTTAAAAGCACTTATTTCTCAATGGAATATTATTAAAAAACATTTGTTATATCTATCAATCACTTCTATCCTAGGTGTAACAATATTTAATACCTTAATATATTTTGCAGGTCAAACAACTACTGCAATTAACTTGTCATTAATTTCGATCACATTTCCTGTTTTTATAGTAATATTTTCTAGAATATTTTTAAAAGAATCTATAACACTATTTAAAGGTTTAGGTATTGTAATTGTTATTGTGGGAGTTCTTATGTTAATTTCTAAAGGAGATATTACAATGCTTATGAATACAAGTTTTGTAATTGGTGATTTTTGGATGCTTTTGGCTTCTATTATTTTTGCTACTTATAGTATTTTGATAAGAAATAAACCTAAAGAGTTAAATATTTTACCTTTTCAGTTAGTAACTTTTATTTTGGGCTTACTTTTTTTGTTTCCATTTTATATTTGGGAATATACTTCTACACCAAGCATAGAATTAAATATAACTATAATTACTTCAATTTTGTATGTAGGGATTTTTGCATCTTTAGTAGCTTTTGTTTTATGGAATAAAGCTGTAGCTAGTATTGGAGCAGTAAAATCGGGTTTGATTTATTATACACTTCCACTTTTTAGTGGTTTATTAGCTTTTATATTTTTAAATGAAGAAATAACAATGCTTCATTTTTATAGTATGCTGTTAATAGTTTCTGGGATACTTATTGCTAATTATTCTACTCAGAAATGAAAAAAATCTTCATACCAGCCAAGCAGCTAAACTTATTAATTTAGATTTTGCTGTAAGTCTTTTTTAGTGAGTTTTTATCTGTATTGTTCATTTTATAATTGAAAGTTAATCTAACCAAAAGTACTTTTAAGTTTACTTAAAAGTGATTGATTCTATTTACTCAAATACATTTTTCTCCTAGAGTATAATTCATAAAACTGATCATCTTTTAAACTATCAATAAATAAAATGCTTTCACCAGTTGATTTCATTTCAGGACCTAAATTTTTATTTACGTTAGGGAATTTATCAAATGAAAAAACGGGCTGTTTGATAGCATAACCTTTTAGCTTAGGTTTAAAGTCAAAATCAGTTACTTTTTTCTCGCCAAGCATAACTTTAGTTGCGTAGTTTACATAAGGTTCATTATATGCTTTTGAGATAAATGGAACAGTTCTAGAAGCTCTTGGATTTGCTTCAATTATATAAACGATATCATCTTTTATTGCAAACTGAATATTAATTAATCCAACAGTTCTTAATGCAAGTGCAATATTTTTAGTGTGATCTACAATTTGTTGCATTACAAATTCACCTAAATTAAATGGAGGTAATGTTGCATTTGAATCACCTGAGTGTACTCCACATGGTTCAATATGCTCCATAATACCAATGATATAAACATTTTCACCATCACAAATCGCATCAGCTTCAGCTTCAATTGCTCCATCTAGATAATGGTCTAGAAGGAGTACATTATTAGGTATTTTTCTTAAAATATCAATTACGTGTTCTTCAAGATCTTTTTTGTTAATTACAATTTTCATTCCTTGTCCACCAAGTACATAACTTGGTCTAACCAAAATTGGAAAATCTAATTCATCGGCTACAGCCAAAGCTTCATCAGCAGTTGTAGCAGTGTCAAATTGAGGGTATGGTATATTTAGTTCTTGTAATAATTTTGAAAATCTACCACGATCTTCGGCCAAATCTAAAGCATCAAAGCTAGTTCCTATAATTTTTACACCCCATTTTTCTAATTTCTCTGCTAATTTTAAAGCAGTTTGACCTCCCAATTGAACAATAACACCTTCGGGTTTTTCATGTTGGATGATATCATAAATATGTTCCCAAAAAACCGGTTCAAAATATAATTTATCTGATATATCAAAATCGGTAGAAACAGTCTCAGGATTACAGTTAATCATAATAGTCTCATAACCACATTCTTTGGCAGCAAGTACTCCATGAACACAGCAGTAATCAAATTCAATTCCTTGTCCGATTCGGTTTGGACCAGAGCCTAAAACTATAATTTTCTTCTTATCACTTGAAACACTTTCATTTTCGGCATAACAGCTTCCATTTAAATTCATATCACTCTCAAAAGTAGAATAATAATAAGGTGTTTCGGCTTTAAATTCAGCTGCACAAGTATCAACTAATTTGTAAACTCTGTTGATATTTAGTTCTTTACGTTTTTTATGTACTTCGCTTTCTAAGCAGCCAAGCATGTGTGCAACTTGTCTGTCTGCAAAGCCTTTTTGTTTGGCTTCTAAGAGAAGTTCTTTAGAGAGGGAATCTAATGAGTCGTGTGAAGAAATAACTTTTTCTAAATTCAATAGTTCTTCATATTGTTCTAAAAACCACATGTCTATTTTGGTAATCTTATGGATTCTACTCAATGGAATTCCCATTTGAATAGCATCATAAATCACAAAAACTCTATCCCAGCTAGGGTTAGTTAGCTTATCTATAATGGTGTCATAACTCTTAATTCCTTTTCCATCAGCACCTAAGCCATTTCGACTAATTTCTAGAGATTGAGTTGCTTTGTGCAATGCTTCCTGAAAAGAACGACCAATTCCCATAACTTCTCCAACTGATTTCATTTGTAAACCAAGAGTTCTATCAGACCCTTCAAATTTATCAAAATTCCAACGAGGAATTTTTACAATAACATAATCCAAAGTTGGCTCAAATAATGCCGATGTATTTTTTGTTATTTGATTCTCAAGTTCGTCTAAGTGATAGCCAATTGCTAATTTTGATGCAATTTTCGCAATAGGATAACCTGTTGCTTTTGATGCTAATGCAGAAGAACGAGATACACGAGGGTTAATCTCAATTGCAATCAATTCTTCTTTTTCATCAGGGCTCATAGCAAATTGCACATTACAGCCGCCGGCAAAATCGCCAATAGATCGCATCATCTTAATAGCGAGATCACGCATTCTTTGATAAGCAGTATCACTCAAGGTCATTGCCGGAGCAACGGTAATTGAATCACCAGTATGAATTCCCATAGGATCCATATTTTCAATAGTACAAATAATTACAACATTATCATTTTTATCTCTTAAAAGTTCTAATTCGTATTCTTTCCACCCTATTAAAGCTTTATCAATTAAGACTTCATGAATTGGTGAGGCTTCTAATCCTCTTTGTAATAATTCATCAAAATTCTCTTCTTTATATACGATAGAAGCTCCTGTTCCACCTAGAGTAAATGAAGGTCTAATAACCAACGGGAAGCCAAATTCTTGTGCAATTTCTTTACCTTTTAAAAAGGAGGTTGCAGTTTGTGAAGGTGCTTGAGGTATGCCAATCTCATTCATCAAGACTCTAAATTTCTCTCTGTCTTCGGTAATTTTAATAGCATCAATATCAACACCAATGATATCAATATTAAAATCTTCCCAAACACCTTTGTCATCTGCTTCTATACATAAATTTAATGCAGTTTGTCCTCCCATTGTAGGTAGTACAGCATCGATATTATGTTTCTTTAAAATCTCTATAATTGATTTTGTAGTTAGTGGTTTTAAATATATATGATCGGCCATTTGAGGGTCGGTCATAATCGTTGCTGGATTAGAATTAATCAATACAACTTCAATTCCTTCTTCACGAATAGAGCGAATTGCTTGTGTTCCTGAATAGTCAAATTCACATGCTTGTCCGATGATAATCGGACCTGAACCAATAATTAAAATGGATTTAATAGAATTGTTTTTTGGCATTTTAGATATTTTAAAAAAGTAAAATTAACTAATTATAAGTTTATTAAGAGAATATTTTGATTTTAGATATAAAAAAAGGTGTTACTAATAAAAGTAACACCTTGTATATTTAATTCAAAATACACTATTTTTTGTGATTTGGCTCAGTTGAAACCGAAAGTTTTTTTCTGCCTTTAGCTCTTCTTCTTGCTAAAATTTTTCTACCGCTAACACTAGACATTCTTTCTCTAAATCCGTGTTTATTCTTTCTTTTTCTTTTTGATGGTTGGAATGTTCTTTTCATGTCTTTAAAATCTTTATATTTGGCTTCAGCTTTATATTCTCTAAAAGTGCGGCAAATATACAAAGACTTTTATATTTGACAAGTAGGTTTTAAAAAAAATAAAAATAATTTTAATGCTTCTATAGAGTATAAAGGTTTAGAGCTAATTAATTAAATAAAAATACGATATGAAATACAATCAGCCAATGTTAAAAGAGGGCAGTTTAAAGGATAGAGTAATTGTTGTAACCGGCGGTGGAAGTGGCTTAGGTAAGGCAATGACGACCTATTTTTTAGAATTAGGAGCTAAAGTTGTTATTACTTCTAGAAATTTAGAAAAATTACAAAAAACAGCAGCCGAGTTAGAAGAAAAAACAGGTGGAAAAGTTTTAGCAGTACAATGTGATGTTAGAAATTATGATGAAGTTGAGAATATGCTTAAGAAGTCGCTTGAAGTTTTTAAAAAAGTAGATGGCTTACTTAATAATGCAGCTGGTAATTTTATAAGTCCAACCGAAAGGCTTTCGTCAAATGCTTTTGATACAATAATTGACATCGTATTAAAGGGAACTAAAAATTGCACTTTGGCTTTTGGTAAGCATTGGATAGAAACCAAACAAGAAAGAGCAACGGTTTTAAATATTGTTACAACTTATGCATGGACAGGTTCTGCTTATGTAGTGCCTTCAGCTACAGCTAAAGCAGGAGTATTAGCAATGACACGTTCACTTGCAGTTGAATGGGCAAAATACGGTATGCGTTTTAATGCAATAGCACCTGGACCATTTCCAACAAAAGGTGCTTGGGATAGATTATTGCCAGGTGATTTAAAAGATAAATTTGACATGAAAAAGAAAATCCCATTGCGTAGAGTAGGTGAGCATCAAGAATTGGCAAATTTAGCAGCATATTTAATGAGTGATTTTTCATCGTATGTTAATGGTGAGGTAATTACTATTGATGGTGGCGAATGGTTACAAGGTGCAGGTGAATTTAATATGTTAGAAGAGGTGCCTCAAGAAATGTGGGATATGTTGGAGATGATGATTAGAAGTAAGAAAAAGTAAAAAAATTTTAATTACTGGTGGTATAATTTTTGTTAAGAACTTCATTTTAAAAGCTCACAAATAATTGTATTTTTACAGCGAGAAAAAAATTAAATGTTTTAATGGGAAAAGTTATTGCAATAGCCAATCAAAAGGGTGGAGTAGGAAAAACTACAACTACTGTTAATTTGGCTGCTTCCTTAGGAGTTTTAGAAAAAAAAGTTTTACTTATCGATGCTGATCCACAAGCAAATGCTACATCTGGTTTAGGTATTGATGTAGAAGCTGTTGAAAAGGGTACATATCAGGTTTTAGAGCATACGGTAGATCTTGTAGAAACAATTCAAAAAACCAATTCACCAAATGTAGATATCGTACCAGCGCATATAGATTTAGTAGCAATTGAAATTGAATTGGTTGATCGTGATAATCGAGAATATATGCTTAAAAATGCACTTAAAGATATTCGAGATTCGTATGATTATATTTTGATTGACTGCGCGCCATCTTTAGGGTTAATTACTTTAAATGCATTAACTGCAGCAGATTCTGTAATAATTCCAATTCAATGTGAGTATTACGCATTAGAAGGTTTAGGTAAATTATTAAATACGATTAATAGTATTCAAAAGATTCATAATCCGGAATTGGATATTGAAGGAATGTTATTAACAATGTATGATTCAAGACTTCGTTTATCAAATCAGGTAGTAAACGAGGTGAAAAAGCATTTTAATAATATGGTTTTTAAAACTATTATTCAGCGTAATATTCGTCTGGGTGAAGCGCCTAGTCATGGTGAAAGTATAATAGCTTATGATGCTACAAGTAAAGGTGCAATAAACTATCTCAATTTAGCTCACGAAGTAATCAAAAAAAATAACAATGGCTAAAGCAATAAAAAAACAAGTTTTAGGAAGAGGACTATCTGCATTACTTAATAACCCTAAGGAGGATGTAATGTCTGTAAAGGATAAAAATGCCGATAAGTTTGTAGGAAATATTTTAGAAATTGACCTTGAAGCTATTGTTGTCAATCCTTTTCAGCCTCGTACACATTTTAATGAGGACTCATTAAAAGAATTAGCTAGTTCGATTAAAGAACTAGGAGTGATTCAACCAATAACTGTTAGGAAATTAGAAGGAAATAAGTTTCAATTAGTTAGTGGTGAGCGTCGTTTTAGAGCCTCAAAATTAATTGGATTAAAAAATATTCCTGCATATATTCGAATTGCAAATGATCAGGAAATGCTAGAAATGGCTTTGGTTGAAAATATTCAGCGAAGTGATCTTGATCCTATAGAAATTGCACTTTCTTATCAACAGCTAATCGATCAAATAAAATTAACACAAGAAAAATTAAGTAGGAGAGTTGGTAAAAATAGATCTACAATAGCTAATTATTTACGTTTACTAAAATTAGATCCAATTATTCAAACCGGAATGCGAGATGGGTTTTTATCAATGGGGCATGGAAGAGCATTAATCAATATTTTTGATGAAGAAAAGCAGCTAGAAATTTATGAAAGTATAATTAAAGATAAGCTTTCTGTACGTCAAACCGAACAATTGGTTAAAAAAGTAAAAGAAGGTAAATCTTTAAAAACTGAATTGGTATTACCTAAAGAAATGCCAAAGTTTGTAAAAAAAGGTTTGAAAGATATTAGTTCATACTTTGGACATAAAGTTGAGGTAAAGATTTCGGGCGTAGATAAAGGTAAAATAATTATACCTTTCCATTCTGAAGAAGATTTTATTCGTATTAAAAAATTATTGGAATAGATGCGAAAATTAGCTTTTTATACAGCTTTTTTTCTGTTTTTTTGCCAGTTTACAGTTAATGGGCAAAAGATAAATACAGATGATGTGAGGTTTGCTGGTGATAGTTTGGCAATGGGAGAATCAATTGATCCTTTATCACCTGCAAAGGCTACTTTCTATTCTGCTATTTTACCCGGACTTGGACAGGCATATAATAAAAAGTATTGGAAAATCCCGATTGTTTATGCAGCTTTAGGTACTGGTGTATATTTTTATGAAAACAACAAACATGAATTAGATAGATATCAAGATGCTTATAAACAGAGGATTGCTGGTTTCCCTGATGAGTTTGATGGACAAGAAGGAAATCCATATGTTAGTGAGGATGGATTATTAAGAGCTCAAGACTTTTATAGAAAAAATCGCGATCTATCAATTTTTATTACACTTGGTTTATATGCTTTAAATATTATAGAAGCTAATGTTGATGCACACTTAGACGATCGTGTATTTGGTAAAAACCTATCTCTTAAACCTTCTTTAGGGCTACATCCTGTCGAAAATTCTGCTATAGCAGGAATTAATATAAAATTTGATTTTTAACATGCAAATTACCTTATTAGGATATAGTTAGAAGGGAAAAATAATGGAAGATTCAAATAAATAAATTCAGAAGAAAAAAATAGTGTAACAAAAGCACAATTTTAATTACAAATAAACAAATACATAATTATGACATTTCAACAGTGGTTTATATTTTTCTTAATTATACAGGTAATTCACTTTTTAGGAACCTGGAAATTATATGTGAAAGCAGGAAGAAAAGCATGGGAAGCTGCAATTCCGATTTATAATGCTATAGTCCTAATGCAAATAATTAACCGATCAAAATGGTGGGTAATTTTATTATTTTTCCCAATTATTAACTTATTAATGTTTCCGGTAATTTGGGTAGAGACCATACGTAGTTTTGGGAAAAACTCTAGAACCGATACAATTTTGGTTATTGCAACTTTAGGGTTTTATATTTACTATATCAACTATTTTGTAGATGTAAAATATATTGAAGATCGAAGTTTAAAACCTCGTACTGAAGCAGGTGAATGGATTAGCTCAATAGTTTTTGCTATTGTTGCTGCAACAATGGTGCATACCTATG
>DAOUQH010000022.1 GCA_030625645.1 Flavobacteriia bacterium
CATTAAAAATTGTAGAAGTACTGTTAAAATATAATTGATGTAAAGATGGAGCTCTAAAACCTGTGTTAGCAGAAGCTCTTAAAGCCATATTCTCTCCTAATTTTAATCTTGTAGCCAATTTAAAATTTAAAGTACTACCAAAATCGCTATAATTCTCATAACGCAATGCACCACTAATTAAAAAATTATCTGAAATATCTGCTTCAACATCTACATATCCAGCAAAACTATTTCTAGTTTCTGAACCAGCATTTGCGGGTCTAAATCCAGGAAATACCTGAGAACCTCCTGGTCTTGCTCTTCCAAAAAAGTCTACTACTTCATGACTACTAGGATTGTTGATATCCCAAACATTACCATTAGTATCATATTTAGCATAAGAAGCTTCTTCTCCAGCATTAATTTCATATTTTTCATATCTAAATTCAGCTCCAAAAGCAACATTCAACCCAGACATAATATCATCATAAAAACGACTCATGTCAGCATTCATAGTGTTTTGTGCAAATGAATATCCACCTGCGTCAAACTCTGTAAGTGTGGCATTTTGCATCGTTGCATTAGATGTATTTTCAATATTGTAATCAAAACTATTTTTTCCATAAGTATTACTTACATCAAAATTCCACTCACCAAACATAGTTTTAATACCAGCAGCAATAGATTGATCGACAATAGTTGAATGAATTTCAGGTAAAAAACCATCGATATAAACAGGAGTGAAAGCTCGTTGTTGACTTGGTAATCTATAAAAACCAGCTGCTTCACCATTTCTGTGACTTAACCCTCCAAAAGAATATAAAGTCATTTTTTCAGTTAAAGGTATTTCACCATTGTAGAAAAATTTATAACTACCTAGTTTTGATTGACCAACTCGCATATTATAATCATATCTTTCTTTTCCTCTAGCTGCTAATTCAGATTCTGTATTGTCAGCACTTAACGCATCTTGTAAGTCAGAAATATCAGTAGCATTGTTTACATCATTTAAAACATCAGAAGGTAATCCTGCTGTTTGGGAAAATTGAACAATGGCATCAAAATCTGTTTGTAATCCTAATAAATTACCATAGCCATTGTCTAAAGCATTTCTTTCCACAGAATTATAAGAGTTAAAAATATTACCCTCCCATTCAATCATTCTGTTTGTTTTGTTTCTGTTATTAAATTCTCCGGTTAAGTTTATAAAACCACCTTTATCTCCTAAGGCAGTACCATAATTAAGAGAAACACCCACAGCTTCACCATCAGTTCCTCCTTGTTCATGACCACCAGAATTTTTTGAAAAATACGCTCCAGCATCAACATTCACACTAAAGCCAGTATTTTTTTTCATTATAATATTGATAACACCAGCAATTGCATCTGATCCATATTGAGCTGCAGCACCGTCACGTAAAACCTCTACATTTTTAATAGATGCAGTAGGAATTGCATTTAGGTCAGTACCTACAGATCCCCTACCAAAAGTTCCATTTACATTTACTAATGAAGAAGTATGTCTTCTCTTACCATTTATCAATACTAATACTTGATCTGGACCTAAGCCTCTTAAAGAAGCTGGATCAATATGATCTGTACCATCAGAAATTGTTTGTGTATTAGATGTAAAAGATGGGGCAACATAATTTAATATTTGATTTAAACTTGTTTGTGCACCCTGAGTTATTAACTCTTTAATGCCGATTACATCTACAGGCACTGCTGTGTCAACCGCTGTTCTGTTAGGGTTTCTTGACCCAGTAACCACAACTTCCTCCAATTCAACACCAGAAGCCATTTTAACATTAATTGTCGAACGACCATCCATTTTAATTTGTTGGTTTTCAAATCCAACAAAAGTAAATACTAGAATATCTCCTTCATTAACTTGTAATGAATAATTTCCGTCAAAATCGGTAGAAGCACCACCTGTTGCATTTTTCACAGATACTGATACACCTGGTAAAGGTTGGTTTTCAGAATCGGTTACTGTACCGCTTACTTGATAATTTTGTGCCATCATCGGAACCGATAAAAACATTAAAATTAATATTGCATAAATGTTTGTTTTCATAAAAAAAAGTTTGTTAAATTTGAGTTAATAATTAGTTTAAAATATGAATACTAAAGATAAATTTTAACTTCTGTAACCAATGTAACATTAGTTACTTGATAAAAATTAATATTGTTTTTTAGTATTTTAGCACGAGCAATATAGTAATAATATATTAAATGTATTATTTTAACATTTTTAAGATAAAGAATATTTATGAATTATTTGGCACATATATATTTGTCTGAAGGGATAGAAGAGGTAGAGGTTGGAAACTTTTTTGCTGATGAGGTAAAAGGAAAATCTTATATTGATTTTTCAAAAGAAATCCAAATAGGAATACTTTTACATCGGCAAATTGATTCTTTTACAGATACTAATGTGATTGTGAGACAAAGTAAGAAAAGATTAAATAGTAGGTATGGTCATTATAAAGGAATAATAATCGATATTTTTTATGATCATTTTTTAGCTAAGAATTGGAAAAATTTTAATGATTTACCTTTAGTTGATTTTTCTAGTAATTTTTATAAAAGTCTTAAAACATATTATGAAATTCTTCCAGAAAGAACACAAAAAATTATGCCATATATAATTGAATACGATTGGCTTACAAATTACGCCACGCTAGAAGGAATTGAGAGAGTTTTGATTGGTATGAATAAGCGTACGGGTAAAATATCACAAATGGATTTGGCTATAAATGATTTGAATGATAATTACTTAGAATTTGAAAATGATTTTTTTGTTTTTTTTGAAGAATTACGAATTTTTTCACATCAAAAATTAATTGAAATTACAAACAACATATAACTCTCTTTTTATGAAAAAAATATTCATATTACTATTTGTTTCTTTATTATTTTTCCAATGTAAACAACAGCAAATACCACCTTCAAAACAAGTTTTAGAAAAAGGACTTATTACCAAAAAAGCAATGGTAGTTAGTGCTCGTAAAGAAGCTTCAGAAATTGGCGTAGCCATAATGAAAAAAGGAGGAAATGCTTTTGATGCCATGATTGCAACTGATCTTGCTTTGGTTGTTGTTTATCCTTTTGCAGGAAATATTGGTGGTGGTGGATTTACAGTTTATCGAACAAAAGATGGTGAAATAGGCTCTTTTGATTATCGCGAAAAAGCACCATTAGCCGCAAGTCGGGATATGTATTTGGATGAAGATGGAAATGTGATTCCAAACAAAAGTACACTGGGCGCTATGGCTGTTGGTGTTCCAGGAACTGTTGCGGGCTTATTTAAAATTCACGAGAGATTTGGAACATTACCTTTTTCTGAATTGATACAGCCATCTATTGATTTAGCTAGAAAAGGTGTTATTATAACCAAAAAACAGGCAAATAGTTTTAATAAATATAGAGAATTTTTTGAAAAGGCTAATAATCGAACTATATTTTTAGATAAGGACTGGAAAGAAGGTGACACAGTAAAATACTTAAAACTTGCCAAAACTTTTGAGAGAATTAGGGATAATGGAAGAGATGAATTCTATAAGGGAGAAACAGCAGATATCTTAGTTGATTATGTTAAAGATTTAGGAGGTATTATAACAAAGGAAGATTTAGCAAAATATGAGGCAAAATGGAGAAAACCAATAACTTTTACTTATAAAGATGCTCGTATAATTTCAATGCCGCCACCATCAAGTGGAGGAATCTGTATTGCACAGATGTTAAAAAGCATTGAGCCTTTTGATATTTCAAAATTCACACATAATTCTACTAAATATATACAGTTATTGACAGAAGCAGAAAGAAGAAGTTTTGCTGATAGATCTTATTTTTTAGGAGATCCTGATTTTAATGATATACCTATAGATTCGCTAATTTCCAGTAAGTATAATAATAAGAGAATGATAAATTTTAATTGGGATTCTGCAACAAATTCTTCGGAAGTTTCATATGGAAATATTACGGGGATGGAGAGTAATGAGACTACGCATTACTCTATTGTTGATCCTTTTGGAAATGCTATTGCCGTAACCAATACCTTAAATGGAGCTTATGGTTCAAAAGTATATGTTCAAGAAGGAGGTTTCTTTTTGAATAATGAAATGGATGACCTAAGTTCTAAGCCCGGTGAGCCAAATATGTTTGGTTTGCTTGGTGCTGAAGCTAATGCAATTGAACCTGAAAAGCGTATGCTAAGTTCGATGACACCAACTATAGTTGAACAAAATGGTAAATTAAAAATGGTATTAGGATCACCGGGAGGCTCTACAATTATCACTTCGGTATTTCAAAATATTTTAAATGTCTTGGAGTTTGATATGGGAATGCAAGAATCGGTTTCTGCGCCACGTTTTCATCATCAATGGTTACCTGATGAAATTAAATTCGAAACGAGATTTGATACAATTGCTTTTCCTCAGCTAAGAAAAAAAGGATATAATATTAGTCAGGGAAATTCCAGAATTCTTGGAAAAGTAGATGCAATTTTGGTTTTACCTGATGGAAAATTAGAAGGAGGAGCAGACCCCAGAGGTGATGATATGGCTGTTGGATTTTAGGAGATACTTGATGCAATTAAGCTAAAACTATCATATTTTATTTAAAAATTGTACAATTTTTTTTTCTAACCAATTATTAGTTGTCATTGAAAAATTAGAATTGAATCCTACATGGCCACCATACTTGGTATTTTCTAAGTGGAAATTTGTATTGTTTTTGGCTTCTATAAAAGGAATACATGAAGGTGATAAAAACGGATCATCACTTGATGTAATCAGTAATGTTGGAACTTTAATATTTGGAATAAATTGTTTGCTGCTATTTTTCTCCCAGTAATCAAAAGCATCTTTGAATCCATGAGCTGGAGCCGTATACAAATCATCAAAATCAAAAAAATTAGTAGATTTTTCAATTTTTTCTATATCTATAAATGAATTGGGAAACTGTTTTATTTTTAGTTGTAATTTTTGTTTTAAGGATAATAAGAACCTTCGCATATAAATGGCATTCCAAAATTTTGATAATTCAATAGAGGATCCTTTTAGATCACAAGGAACAGAAATTGTTACTGCAGATGCAATTTTAGAAGGTATTGTATAAACTTGCTCACCTAAATATTTTAAAATAATATTTCCGCCAAGACTAAAACCAACTAGATTAATTTCATCATAAGTATAATAAGAGCTTAAATAATTAATTACTTCAGCAAGATCATCGGTTTTCCCACTGTGATAGGAGCTAATTAAACGATTTATTTCACCTCCACAACCTCTTAAATTAATTACAATTGCATCATGAGTATTCTTGTTTAAATTAATTACAAGTGATTTTACATAGGTAGAATTTGAGCTTCCTTCTAAACCGTGAATGATGATGGTTACTTTTTTTGAATTTACAATTGAAAAATCGAGATCTAAAAAATCACCATCTTTTAATTCTAATCTTTTTCTAGAATATTCTAATTCAAAGTCTTGAAATAGGGTTCTATACATTGTGTTAAAATGCTTACTCTTAAAAAGAAAAACAGGATTATAAATGGGATTATTTAATCTCATTACTGAAGAATGTTATTGTCATCTTCGGCTCTTTTTATAAGATTTTCGGGCAATGATTTTTTTGTTTTAGCGCCTAATTTTTTTAAGTTTTCTACACGAGTCACTAAATTCCCTTTGCCTTCTGATAATTTGTTCATAGCTCCCAAATAGCTTTCTTGTGAAGCATTTATCTGTTTGCCAACTTTAATCAAATCCTGAATCAATCCTTCAAATTTATCATAAAGTGCTCCTGCCTGACGAGCAATTTCTAAAGCATTTTTCTTTTGATCTTCTTGTTTCCAGATAGAAGCAACGGTAGATAAAGTTGCCAAAAGTGTGGTTGTTGATACCAAAACAACATTTTTACTTAATGCTTCCATGTAAATGTCACTATCATTTTGTAGTGCCAACATTAAAGCAGGTTCAATAGGTATAAACATTAAAACATAATCCGGACTATTAATTTCATAAAGATCGATATAATTTTTTCCTCCAAGATCTTTTATATGCTTCTTAATACTTTGTAAATGGTTTTTTAAGCCCAACGATTCATCTAGATCATTTTCTGCATTAAAGTATTTTTCATACCCAACAAGAGATACTTTTGAATCGATAATGATATGTTTATTATCGGGTAGGTTAACTATAAAATCGGGTTTTTTTAAATTACCAGCTTCATCTCTATAACCTCCTTGTGTAGAATAATGAATACCTTTTTGTAAACCAGATTTTTCAAGAATTGTTTCTAATTGAAATTCTCCCCAATCGCCTTGTTTTTTAGATTCTCCTTTTAATGCTTTTGTTAGGTTTACAGCATCCTTACTCATTTGTAAGTTCAATTCTTTTAATCCGATAATTTGCTGACGTAAAGCAGATTGTTTTTCAATACTTTCTTTATGTGTATCTTCTACTTTCTTTTCAAAAGATTGAATTTTTTCTTGTAAAGGATTTAAAATTTGGGCAATATTTTCCTTGTTCTTCTTGGTAAATTTTTCTGATTTTTCTTCTAATATTTTATTTGCTAAAATTTCGAAATCTTTACTAAATTTTTCTTGTAGATTTTCTACTTCTTCTTTATGCTCAGATAATTTTAGCTGTAAATTAGAAATATCAGATTCTTTCTTAGTGAGTTTAATGTTGATATCTTCTTTTTCAATTCTTAGGTCGTCATGATCTTTTTGAAATTGTAAGAATGCTCTTTCTTTTTCATTTTTTTCACTAAGCAAAGAGCTTTCACGTTCCTTTAAAATGGAAGTTTCTTTTTCAAATTTTAATTTTGTTATAAAATAGGTAATGATAATCCCAATAATTAATAGAACAATTGGGAGGATGTAAATTAAATTATCTTGCAAAATACTATAATTAAAAGTGGTTAATTTATTTTAAATTGAGTAATTTTCCTTGAAAAAGGATAAATAAACATCAAATATATTTTAAAATATTGGATAAAGGAAATAGAATTCTTATTAAAAAACATACATTTTTCTAAAAATAATTCTTTAATTTGACATCATAAATAATTATATGAAAACAATAGCAAAATTTATACTCTATAATATTATGGGGTTTAAAATAGTTGGAGATTATCCAAAAGATTTAAAAAAATTTATAATTATTGGAGCACCTCATACTTCAAATTACGATTTTATACTTGGTGTATTGATGAAAACAATTAAAGGTATAGATGCTAAGTTTGTAGGGAAACACACTCTATTTAAACCACCTTATGGTTTTATTTTTAAGGCATTAGGCGGGTATCCTGTTGATAGAAGCAAAAGTGATAATATTGTGCAAGCAATTATTGATATTATTAATAAAGAAGAAACATTTATTTTAGCGATGGCACCCGAAGGGACTCGTAAAAAAAGAGATAAATGGAAAACAGGGTTTTATCATATTGCGTTAGGTGCAAACATTCCAATTATATTTAACACTTTTGATTTTGGTAAAAGAGAATATCTTATTTCAGAACCATATTATTTAACCGGAGATAAAGAAAAAGACTTTGCATATTTTCATGATTTTTATAAAGATGTTAAAGGAAGATTTCCAGATCAATTTGAACCGGATTTTCATAAAAGTATATAAAAAATGGGATTTGAAATGTCTAATTTCAAATCCCATTTTTTTTAATTATAAATTAAATTTCTCAAGCTTTATAGAAAGGTAATTTGACAATAGTTGCAGAAACTGCCTTATTTCTAATTTGGATATAAATTTTATTTCCTAATTTGGTATTACCTTTTTGTATATAACCCATTCCGATTCCTTTCTTTAAACTCGGACTCATAGTTCCAGAGGTAACGATACCAATTTTAGCTCCATTTTCATCAACAATATCATAACCCTGACGAGGAACACCTCTTTCTTCTAATTCGAAAGCTTTTAGCCTACGATCTACACCTTCTTCTTTTTGTTTTAATATAGCTTCAGAATTAATAAAGTCTTTGGTGAATTTTGTAATCCATCCTAATCCGGCTTCAATAGGTGAGGTTGTATTATCAATATCATTCCCGTAAAGGCAATAACCCATTTCTAAACGTAAAGTATCTCGGGCAGCCAAACCGATAGGTTTAATACCATAATCAGCACCAGCTTCAAAAACTTTATTCCATATTTGCTCTGCTTCATCATTCTTACAATAAATTTCAAAACCTCCGCTTCCTGTATATCCGGTAGCAGAAATAATTACATTCTCGATTCCTGCAAAATCAGCAACTTTAAATTTGTAAAATGGAATTTCAGCCAAATCAACAGAGGTTAAACTTTGCATAGCTTCAACAGCCTTTGGACCTTGAATAGCCAATAATGAATAATCTTCAGAAATATTTTTCATTTCAGCACCAAAACTGTTTTGTGAGGAAATCCAGTTCCAATCTTTTTCAATATTTGATGCATTTACAACTAGTAAATAAGTGTGTTCTTTTATGTGATAAACAATTAAATCATCAACAATACCACCAGCCTCATTTGGCATACATGAATATTGAGCGTCACCAAGTTCAAGTTTTGAAGCATCATTTGAAGTAACTTTTTGAATTAAATTTAATGCATTTTCTCCTTCAATTAAAAATTCACCCATGTGGGAAACATCAAATACACCAACACTATTTCTAACTGTTTCGTGTTCAATATTTATACCTTCGTATTGAACAGGCATATTATATCCTGCAAAAGGCACTATTTTGGCGTTAATTCTTTCATGAATATGAGTTAAAGCTGTATTTTTCATTTGTTTTTATTTTTATATGAGTGTTACAAAAATACCTAAAATTTTATGGATTATTTAATTTAACTTGTTGTTTTCGATGTAAAAATTAGGATCTACATAAAAATCAGATACTGAATCTTTTTTTATTCTAATTTTTTTCCATCGCTTTTTTGGTTTAATCCATCTTTCGGCACCATTTATAGAAACTTTTACCGGAATTTCAAAACCTTTTACAGAATTACTAAAACGATATTTTATTTTCCTTTTTTTGATTTTATAATCTAATTTCGGAATGTTAATTGTTCTTAAATATTGATCGAAAAAAGCACTTAGATCTTCTTTGTATTGTTGATTTAAGAAAACTTCAATTTCTTTTGAACTTACTGTTTTATGATAATATTTACGATTCATTTCTCGTAAAGTTTCCCTAAATTTTTCATCGTCATTTATTATTTGACGATAAGTGTGTATCATGGCTGCACCTTTCATATACATGTCATTAGATCCATGATAATTAAGATTATATTTTCCAATTATTGGTCGGTCATTTGCTACTTTCTTTCTATATCCGATAATATACTCATTTCCAGCTTTTGTGCCAAAATGATAATCTAAATATAGAACTTCACTATAAGTTGTAAACCCTTCATGTACCCACATATCAGCTACATCTTTATTGGTTATACTATTGGCAAACCACTCGTGTCCGGATTCATGAATGATGATGAAATCAAATTTTAAACCCCAGCCTGTATTACTTAAATCATTGCCTAAATAACCATTTTTATAATGATTTCCATAAGTAATAGAGCTTTGATGTTCCATCCCCAAATAAGGTACTTCAACTAATTTATAACTGTCTTCATAAAAAGGGTAAGGGCCGAACCAATGCTCAAATGCTTCTAGCATTTTAGAAACCTGTTTAAATTGTGATTTTGCTTTTTCAAGATTGTAAGAAAGGACATAATAGTTGCAATCTAAATTTCCTTTTTCTCCTGAATAGTTTTCAGAAAAGTGAACATAATCTGCAATATTCACATTAATTGCATAGCTGTTTATAGGGTTTTTAACTTTCCAATGGTAAGTTTTGGTGTTATTCCCATTATTCTTTTCATCTATTAATCTTCCGTTAGAAACACCTATTAAATTATTAGGACTAGTAACTTTTAAATCAACTCCATTATCAGGTTCATCACTTGGATGATCTTTGCATGGTAACCACACACTTGCACCAATTCCCTGATTAGAATTTGCAATAAAATCATTCTTATTATTATCTTTTAGCCAGGTAAAACCGCCATCCCAAGGTGGGTTTATTGCTTCGGTTGGTTTCCCAGAAAAACTAATAGTCAATTCATTAACCTCATTAATATTTTGGATATCTTTTAAGTTAATATAAAATACATTTCCTTCTCTTGTAAAATCTAAATTTTTATTATTCTGAGTGACTTTTGAAATTTGCATTGGTATTTTCAAATCTATTTGCATGGTTTGAAATTGTTTTATAACCTTATATTGTATAGTGTTTTCGCCAGAAATTGTTTTTTTATTAGGGAAGACGTTAATGTTAATGTCGTAATGTTGAAGATCCCACCAAGAACGTTCTTTTGTAACACTTCCTCTTAGAGAATCTTGTTTTGTAAATTTTTGAGAATATAGATTATTCTGAAAAAGAAGAGTAAAGACTATTAAAAAGAGTATTTGTTTCATTTATTATTTTTTATAAAAGTATAAAATTAAACCTTTTTTAAGTGCTTATTTTTTGTAATTTTAGTTTCTACATTCAAACCTTAGGTTTATGAGATTATTATCAGTTATTATTTTATTACTTTTTAGTGTTTCTATTTTTTCACAGAAAAAAGAAGTGGAAAAAGCAAAAGATTCCGTTAAAAGTAATAAAAGAGTTAAAACTACTTTTATTCCTATGCTTACTTATAATAATAGTTTTGGCCTAACTTTTGGTGTGATGGCAGCAGGATATTATAAGTTAAATGAAAATGATAAGATTTCTCCTTTATCAAGATCTTCAGTAATGTTTTCGTATTCATTAAATAATACTTGGTTTTTAGTTCTTCCAAATAAATTTTATTTTAAAGAAGATAAATTTAGAGCAAAAGCAATTATTGGTACTGGTTCAATGAATTTTCAAACCTATTTTGATTGGGCTGATAATATTGATAATTTTCCGGGAGTAGTTTTACCAGAGCCTGATGAAGAAGATATTTTTGTGGATTATAATAATGCATTTCAATTTGTTCTTTTAGATTTAACAACAAAAGTATTTGACCAATTATATGTTGGAGGAAAAATTATTTATTCGCATAGTTTAGTAAAATTTGATTCGGAGTTAAAACCAGATGATGAAGAGAATCTTTTTGGATTTGGTTTATCTTCAGAATATGATATACGCGATAGTCAAACAAGACCCTTAAGCGGATTTAATGCAAAATTTAATACTGCTCATTTTTTAGAAAGTTTAGGAAGTACTTCTAATTATTCTAATATTAATTTTGAATATAATAAGTATTTTCCTTTACAGGATAAAAATACGGTTTTAGTTAGAACTGTTGGTAAAATTGCAATTGGTGATGTTCCATTTTCAGGCAAGAATGTAGTTGGAAGAGATGATCTTAGAGGTTATTCAAATGGGAAGTTTAGAGCAAATCAAGTTTATGATGTACAAAGTGAATATAGACATTGGTTTAATGATAAGTGGGGTTTTGTTGCTTTTGGTGGCGTAGCTACAGCTGTAGATAAAATAAGTGATTTTAAATTTGGTAATCTTTTACCGGCTGCTGGTGCAGGTATACGTTTTTTAGCTATCCCAAGTGCAAATGTAAGTATTGGTATAGATGCTGCAATTGGGAAAGATGATTGGGGTTTGTATTTTAGGATAGGAGAGGTGTTTACTAGATAAAATTTCTGATTATAGGTTTGTTTTATTGAGATTAAATTAATATATTTACAATATCAAAATAATATCATTAAAATTTATAAAATGAGAGAAGAAAAAATAATTAAAGTTTCAAGTGGTTATGTATTTTTATTTATTGCATTATTATTGATATTTGGAGGTGTTTATGGTGCATTTAATATCAGCGAATTTTTTATAATTTCAATTGTTTTGGGTATATTTTTAGTACCGGGTTTCTTTTTAGTAAATCCAAATACCTCAAAAGTAGTATTGTTGTTTGGGAAATATGTAGGTACAGTAAAAGAGAATGGTTTCTTTTGGGCGAACCCTTTTTATACTAAGAAAGGGATTTCATTAAGGGCAAGTAATTTTGACAGTGAACGTGTTAAGGTTAATGATAAGCTCGGTAATCCTATAATGATTAGTACTATTTTGGTGTGGAAAGTAGAAGACACCTACAAAGCAGCATTTGATGTGGATAATTATGAAAATTTTGTTAGAGTACAATCTGATGCGGCAGTTAGAAAACTAGCTAGCTTATATCCATATGATAATTTTGAAGATGATGGTAAAGATGAAGAAATTACTTTACGGGCAAGTGTTAATGAAGTAAGTTTGGCCTTAGAAAAAGAATTGTCTGAAAGGTTAGATATGGCAGGTATTGAAGTCTTAGAAGCTCGGATAGGTTATTTGGCTTATGCACAGGAAATAGCAAGTGCGATGTTAAAAAGACAACAAGCAACGGCCATTATTGCTGCACGGCATAAAATTGTAGAAGGTGCTGTAAGCATGGTTGAAATGGCATTAGATAAATTAAATGAAAAAGAAATAGTTGAACTTGATGAAGAAAGAAAAGCAGCAATGGTTAGTAATTTGATGGTAATTTTATGTTCTGATAAAGATGCTACACCTATAGTCAATGCAGGTACTTTGAGTCACTAATATTTAAAGTTTAAATAAATGAAGGAATATAAAATTATTCAAAAAGGATTTTGGAAGAAAGATAATTATTTAGAAGATGCAATTAATCAATTTGCAAGAGATGGGTGGGTTTTAAGTAGTGCAGTTGGTGATAATATGGGAAATTTCACTAAGTTAATATTAGAGCGAGATAAGAACAGGATGAACTAATGCAAAATATTATCAATATCAACTGAACAAATATTTCCTATAGAAGGAATAAATATTTTTATATGGCAAAGAAAAAGGCTTTTGCTTTACGAATAAATGAAGACCTACTCAAAGCTGTAGAAAAGTGGGGTGCTGATGAGTTTAGATCTACCAATGGGCAAATTGAATGGATGTTAAACAAATGTTTAAAAGATGCAAAACGGCTACCCAAAAAGAATAAATAATAAACAGGGAGTAAATCTTTTATCAATCAAATTCACTGACAAAATGTAATTTAACACTAGGATATTTTTGCTGAGTCATTTGAACAGTAAATGCAGAATCTGCTAAAAAAACAAGTTGACCTTTTTTGTCTTTGGCTAAATAACGTTGTTTTACTCGTTTGAATTCTTGAAATTCATTATTTTTTTCATCATCAGGTGAAACCCAGCATGCTTTGTGAACGTTTAGATTTTCATACAAACATTTTGCTCCGTATTCATGCTCTAAACGGTGTTGAATTACTTCAAATTGCAGAGCTCCTACAGTTCCAATTACTTTTCTTCCGTTAAGATCTAGGGTAAATAATTGTGCAACACCTTCATCCATTAATTGGTCTAAACCTTTAGATAATTGTTTAGATTTCATAGGATCTGCGTTATTTACATATCTAAAATGCTCTGGCGAGAAACTAGGAATACCTTTAAATTCCATCAGCTCTCCTTCGGTTAAAGTATCTCCAATTTTAAAGTTTCCTGTGTCGTGTAAACCAACTATATCTCCTGGATATGATTCGTCAACAATCTCTTTTTTCTCAGCAAAAAATGCATTCGGACTAGAAAACTTCATTTTTTTGTTGAGTTTTATATGTAAATAGTTGGTATTTCTTTTAAAAATTCCGGAAACCACTTTAACAAAAGCTAATCTATCACGATGCTTAGGATCCATATTGGCATGAATTTTAAAAACAAAACCAGAAAATATTTCTTCATTAGGTTTTACCAATCTGGTAGTAGACATTTTTGGTTGTGGAGTAGGAGCAATGTCGATAAAACAATCTAAAAGCTCTTTTACTCCAAAATTATTTAAGGCAGAGCCAAAAAATACAGGTTGTAAATCACCATTCAAATACTCTTCCTTATCGAATTTTGGATAAACTTCGTAAATTAATTCTAATTCTTCTCTTAAAGTATCTGCAGCAACCTCACCAATATAGTCATTCAGTTCAGGACTATTAACATTTGTAAATTCAATACTTTTTGCAACAGTTTGTTTAATATCACCAGAAAATATATTCAATTTTTTATCCCAAATATCATATATTCCTTTAAAGTCATACCCCATTCCAATAGGAAAACTTAAAGGGGTAACTCTCAATCCTAATTTTTGTTCAACTTCATCTAAAAGATCGAAAGCATCTTTACCTTCACGGTCTAATTTATTTATAAAAACAATCATAGGAATATTACGCATCCTACAAACTTTCACTAATTTTTCAGTTTGTTCTTCAACTCCTTTTGCCACGTCAATGACTACAATTACACTATCAACAGCTGTTAGTGTTCGAAAGGTGTCTTCGGCAAAATCTTTATGTCCTGGTGTATCTAAAATATTGATCTTCTTGTCTTTATAGAAAAAAGCTAAGACAGAAGTAGCAACAGAAATTCCACGTTGTCTTTCAATTTCCATAAAATCGGAAGTTGCTCCTTTTTTGATCTTATTGCTTTTTACAGCACCGGCTTCTTGAATTGCTCCACCAAATAATAATAGTTTTTCGGTTAAGGTTGTTTTACCTGCATCTGGATGTGAAATAATTCCAAAGGTTCTCCTGCGATTAATCTCTTCTATAAACGACATGTATATTTTTTTTCGAGGCGCAAAGATAGGGTATTAATTTAAAATTGACAGACTTAAAATGGCGATAGTTATTTAATAGTTGTAATTTAAATTTGTTGGATAATAATATAAATAAGCCATATTAAACTATTTTAATATGGCTTATTTACAGAAAATAATTAATCTATTTATCCTGAATAAAATTAATATTATCTAATATTGAAAAGCTAATTCCATCAGAAATATAATGTTCAATTTGATAAAATTGAGCAGCAACCATAGGGTTAGTAGCTTTTTTCATTTTTTTATAATATTTACCAATTAAGTTATTTGATGAGGCTCTAAGTGTCATTGCTTTCTTCATCATATCATCAACTTGATCTTCACTAATTTTAGTATTTGAAGTATATCTTTCCAATAATTTCACTTTTTCTTGCCCAACAGCTTTTCTTTGGTTTTCATATTCATTATAAAGTTTCCAGAAAGCATCAGCATTAGTGTTTGATAAATTGACATTGTCTTCAAAAATTGCTTTTTTTTCAGAGCCAAATAAATCTTGAATAACATTTATCTCTTCTTGGCTTACTGTTTGGGCAAAAGAGAAACTAGCAAATAATATTATTCCAATAAATAATAATTTTTTCATAATGTAAAGTTTAGGTTATAAAAATTGTTAATTACAAAAGTAATAAATTATTTGATTATAAACTTTAAAATAATAAAAATGAAATTCGATAAGATAGTGTAGTGTAGTATTAGACAGAAAATGAAATCTAGGTAAAGATTTGAAAAATTAAAATCATAGCAGGATAAATTTTGTTTAAATTTTAGATATACTAAGTATATTTTTGGTTAATTTAACTTGTGCCCCCCTCAAGGCTTTATCGTGCTATGATTTCCTCAATTAAATATTAACTAAATTATTTTAATTAAATGAGGAAAAAGTTTTGTTTAAATTTTATTCTTTTTCATGCAATTTTCCTCACCATTAAAAAACGTAAAAGTTTTACTTTAATTGTGTAGCTCGATTATTTTTTTTTAAAAAATTAAATAACTTCTATATGATAGGACAGAGTAGGTTAAAGTAAAACTCATCAAATCACATGATTTTAAAATATTCATTTAAAATACCTAGCGCATATTTACTGGCTATTTGCTTGGCAAATTCAGGGAAATCTATATGTGAATTATCATTAGCTTTATCAGAAATGGTTCTTATTATTGAAAAAGGAATATTATACTCATAACAAACTTGAGCAACTGCAGCTCCTTCCATTTCAACACAACTTACAGTAGGAAGCATATTTTTAATAAAATTGATTTGATTGTTATTAGTAATAAACTGATCGCCACTAGCGATATTTTCAATTAAAATTTTAGGTTTAGAGATATTAAATTTTTCTTGTTCGGAAGCAGTAATAATTGTTTGAAATTTATTTAAAAAAGTATTTCCGGCTTTAAAAAGTATTTTCCTATGTATATCAGATGTCTCAAAAAACGTCTTTTTTAGAAGAGGAATTTCAAATATTGGTAAAATCGGACTGGCGTTCATATCGTGTTGATAGAGGTTTTTTCCAATTATAATATCACCAATATTTATATTATCGTTGATTGATCCACCAACTCCGGTAAATATTATTCTATCGATATCAAAATCATTAATCAATTGTGTAACTGTAGTTGCTGAAGCTACTTTTCCCCAACGTGAAAAAACCAAAACAACAGGTTTACCAAATAATGTGCCTTTGTGGTAAGTGCGCATACCTTTTGTATAGATAATCTCATCTTGTAGCTCATCGTGCAAGGCTTGAATCTCCTCTTGCATTGCGCTAATAATTCCAATCATTTTATTAATTTTTATAATTAAAAAAATGCTTTAATGTTAATAATCAAATTTATTATTAACATTAAAGCATTATATAATTTAACTTAGAATGAAACTAATTTACAACTCTAAACCAATACTCTGTTCTTCCAATAAGTGAAAAACCAATATAACCACGGATTTTTAACTTATTTTTTTCTACCAATTCAATATAACATTTATAAATACTACCATTTTCGGGATCTAATATTTTTCCTCCGTTCCATTCGTCACCATCTTTGGAAAGTCCTTTTAAAATCTCCATCCCTTCAATAGGTTTATTGTACATATCTCCTTCACATTTGTCACATAATTTACCCTTATCCTCTTCTTTTACAAGTTTTAAAATCTTGGCGTATATTTTATTATTATTTTGATAAACTTCAATAATTGAACTTTTTAATCCATCTTCATCAACACTATACCATTTACCTGTTACTGATTGTGCGTTTATAGATAAAATTCCCGTTAGGGCAAAAACAAAGAGTAAAATAATTCTTTTCATGATGTTAAGTGATTTTTAATTTATTATTATTTTGTTTGTGTAATTTAAATAAACTGGTATTCAGTTCAAAACCTAGCAGCAATATAATAGAATTTACCCAAATAAACAGCATTATTATCAAAACTGTCCCAATTGAACCATATAATTTATTGTATTGCGCAAATTTATTTATATAAATTCCGAAAATGATAAAATTAATTATAAAAAAAGAAGTTGTAAAAATACTTCCCGCAGAAAAAAATGATATTTTTTTTCCTTCTTTTGTACCAAAATAAAAGAGGATTGATACAGCCCAGTAAACCATTAAAATCATAATAATATATTGGGCAGATCTTACCCAAATAACAGCATTACTTACGATTCCTTCTTCGTTCAATCTTTTAATTATTAGTCCTAAAAATATAATGACAGCAACCGTAAAAAGTAATAAAAAAACAAGAATTAAGGATACTAGTAATGAGACCAAATATTGTCTAATAACTGTTCGGGTCTCAATTTGGTGATATGTATATTCAAATCCGCTAAAAATTGCATTTACGCCATTGGTCATTAGTAATATAGCTAGAATAACACCAAAAGAAAGTAACTCACCATATTTATTTTCGGCAATATCAAACAACACCAATTTTACAGCTTCAGCAGATTCTCTTGAAGGCATACTTTGTAAAATAAAAGCAGTAAAATCATCTTGAAAACCATCTATTGGGATATATGGAATAAGTGTTAGTATAAATAATGTAAAAGGAAAAAGGGCTATAAAAAAACTAAAAGCAATACTACCTGCTCTGGCAGTTAAAGCTCCTTTTATAATTCCGGGTATGTATAACTCGAAGAGATCATAAAGACTCATTCCCTCCATACCAGGTATTTTAATACTTTGGAAGAGTCGTATAAACTGCTTAATAAAAGGTAATTTTAATAATCTATCTTCCATTATTATTTGTTAAAAATATTTGGCATCGTAAGTGGTTTGCCATTTATCTTGTACTTTTAAAACTTGTTCTATAACATCTCTAACACAACCTTCACCACCTTTTTTTTGGGAAATATATTTTGAAGCATCTTGTATTTCAGGAACAGCATCTAGAGGGCAGGTTGGTAATCCTATCATTTTCATAACCGGTAGATCCGGAATATCGTCTCCCATGTATAAAACTTGTTCTTTTTCAATATTATAAATATCTAAATACTCATCTAATTCTTCTACTTTATTATGAGATCCTAAGTAAATATCGGTTATTCCTAGACCTTTTAATCGAAGTTTAACAGCTTCATTTGTTCCTCCTGAAATGATACAAACGTTATAGCCTAAACTTACAGCAGTTTTTAGAGCAAACCCATCTTTAGTATTCATCTTTCTCACCAATTCTCCATCAGGAAAAACGGTAACTGTTCCATCTGTTAAAACACCATCAACATCAAAAATAAAAGTTGTTATATTTGGCATTAATTCTTTGTAGCTTTTTTCCATAAATCTAGTATTGTGTTTTTTACTTTTCTATTGAAATTTAAAAGTATTAAGTATTTTAGTGATATTCAAAAGTAGTAAATATCCACCACCTACTTGTTATAAGTTTTAATAATAGATTTACTCATCAAATTATAAATCTCTTTTTGATAACCTTCTAATTGTGAAAGGTGCTTTTCAATTATTTTTTTATCATTTCTTTTTGCCGGACCTGTTTGCGCTTCTTTAGGATTAATTTCTTTAATTTTTTGTGATGTTTCTTCAATTAAGGGTTTTAGAATATCAAAAGAAAAATCATTATCATCGCAAATATCTTTAGAAATTGTAAACATAAAGTTAGAAAAATTATTGGCAAAAACTGCTGCTATATGTAATTTTTCTCGCTGTAGCGAATTGATTTCATAAACATTATTACTAATAGATTTAGCTAGATGTTTTAATTTTTCCATATCGCTTTTTATTTCAGTTTCTAGGCAAATTGGAATTTGTTTATAGTCTATTTTTTGAACTATAGAAAACGTCTGTAAAGGATAAAAAACCCCTTTATTAGCTTTACAATTAATGGATTCCATCGGTACGCTACCTGATGTATGAACAACCAAACCGTTATCGATATTTAATTGTTTTGAGAATGTAGAGATGCTGTCATCATTAATTGCAATTATATAGATATCGGCTTTAGCCAATGTATTTAAGGAATCTGTTTTTGGAATTGTTTTATCGAATAAATGATCATTTTTATTATTCCGACCATATCGTTGGATAAAATCAATATCATTTGATTTTGTAAAAGCTTTTGCCAAATGAAAAGCAACATTTCCGGCACCAAGTAAAACTACTCTAATCATATAGCGAAGATAAACAAAAAAGACCGTTTTTTTAAAAACAGCCTTTTTATTGTATTTAATTTTTATAGAAAAAATTACCAGATTTTAGCTTGTAAATCACCGCTTCTTACCATTGTTCCTTCTTTTGTTACATTCCATGCTTTACGGAATTCATCCATGTTACTCATTGGTCCATTCACTCTATATTCTGATGGTGAATGCGGATCAGTTGTAACTTGCTGTTTAACATATTCGGGAGTAGCATTCGAGGCCCAAACCTGAGCCCAACCTAAGAAAAATCTTTGTTCTGGTGTAAATCCGGCTAAATTTTCTCTTCCGCCATGGTCTTTATAATATTTTTGCATTGCATAATAACCTAGGGTTAAACCACCCAAATCTGCAATATTCTCACCTAAAGTAAGTTTTCCCTGAACAAATACATCAGGAT
>DAOUQH010000032.1 GCA_030625645.1 Flavobacteriia bacterium
CTCTACAATTTATATGAGAAGGTGGTTCCACCCAAGAACGGATTGTATCAGTAAAAGGAACATCTCTATTTTTTCTTTTACTATTTCTAATTCGTAATACCCATCCGTCCTCCGTTTTATCCCAAAAAGATCCCATTTCTTTAGGTTTTATTTTAATATGGAAGTTATTAAATACATCTCTGTTTCTATAAGAATAAAGAACTTCACCAACTCTAAATCCACCTCTAATTTGTAGTAAAGAAATGAACCAAACAACATCTCTACCCAGAAAATGGGAAGGTTGGTTGATTTTGCCATTTTTATCCTTTATTCGTTTTATCTTTCCGTTTTCACAGTAATCATTCCATATTTTTCTTATTTTTTCTAAACTTTCCCTATAAATACTATCGTAATACTCTTTCTTAAATTCTCTCTCTACATAAGTTCTTTGAGTTCCAATTATAACATCTAACAAATCATTTTGAAGTTTTGGAGAAATAGGGTGAGAAGGAAATAATCCTAACCCATTTGTTAGTTTGTCTTTACATAAAAAATCCAAAAAGTATCTTACATCTTGTATCCTTCCTTTAATTGAACTCTTCTTTAATTCTCGTAATTTTAATTCCGTAATATAGTTTTTAATTACAGTTTTCATTTCGTTAGTTGGAACTATATTCAGTTTTAGATTTTGTTTTAAACTATATCTCTTAAAATCTTTTACATTTGAGAACATACCATTTATTGTTGAAATAGTTCTGCCGTTTGAACTGTGTTTTTCTAAATCTAAATAATCTACATAGAGTTGAATATATGTGGAGAGTTTTGTTTCGTTTCTACTTCCAATTATAAAATTTGATTGTAGTTTTTTTAGTAGTATTCTACAACTATATTGGAAAGATTTTTCATTAAAATCTAAATCTTTTGGTTCAACTGAACATAGGTATTTATCTCTACCTTTACCTCGTCTACTCAACTGAAAATACCAAAAATATTTCCCTTATGATTTTTAATTTTGAATGAACCTCTATAATCTGTTTTTAATAAAGGGTTTGATTGAATAAAGAAATTTTCCAATTCATAACTCCATCCATATTTTTTTTTGATTTCATTTTGGTTCATAAATGGATATTTATTTATCCAAATATAATAATAAAAATATAAAGTGAGGGGATTATGAGGTTATAAAATAATTATAATAATAAAAATAATGTAAACAATAGAATATCAACTATATACAAATAGAATATGACGGCAATATACTTCTATAAATAACTTCTTTTTGTTGCCTTTAATATCATCGGTCATTAAAGCTTGTCCTTGCTTTTTCTCTTCTATAACGTGTTCACTTGCCATTCTTATTTTTTTGGATTTGCAAAGATACAAAGCATATTTTGTTTTAATGACATTTTGGCAGAAAATTAACTTTCAGAAACTTTTACTTTTGATAAAATATAATAAAAAAGGTAGATTTAAAAAATTCTATATACTTTTGCAATCTCAAATTTTTTTTTTTTAGGCAATGATAAGTTTTTATTTATAAAAATATTTAAACCAAAAGTATTGATATGGCAAAGAATTTAGTGATAGTGGAGTCCCCTGCAAAAGCAAAAACTATAGAGAAATTTTTAGGAAAAAATTTCCAGGTAGAATCTAGTTTTGGACATATAGCTGATCTACCTTCCAAGGAGCTTGGCGTAGATGTAGAAGGTGATTTCAAACCAAAATATGAGGTTTCAACTGATAAAAAAGCAATTGTAAAAAAACTAAAATCTCTGGCAAAAAAAGCTGATACTGTTTGGCTAGCAAGTGATGAGGATCGAGAGGGAGAGGCTATCGCTTGGCATTTATTTGAGCAATTAAAATTAAAAGACGAGAGTACAAAACGTATCGTTTTTCATGAGATTACTAAAAATGCAATTAAAAATGCAGTAGAAAATCCGAGAGGAATCAACTACGATTTGGTAAATGCACAGCAGGCAAGAAGAGTTTTAGATAGACTGGTTGGGTATGAATTATCACCCGTTTTGTGGAGAAAAATAAAAGGAGGTTTATCTGCCGGAAGAGTGCAATCGGTTGCAGTAAGATTAATTGTAGAACGTGAACGAGAAATTGAAGATTTTAAACCAAAAGCATCTTATAGAATTAAAGCAGAGTTTGTTAGTGCTAATGATAAGAAATTCATTGCCAGACTTCCAAAGAATTTTGAGAGTAGAAAAGAAGCTGAAACATTTTTAAATTCTTGTGTGAATGCTGAATATAAAGTAGATGATATTGCTACAAAACCTGCAAAAAAATCGCCTACAGCACCATTTACTACTTCAACTTTACAACAAGAAGCATCTAGAAAATTGTCTTATGGAGTTTCTAGAACTATGATGTTAGCACAGAGATTGTATGAAGCAGGTTTAATTACCTATATGAGAACTGATAGTGTTAATTTATCAGATGAAGCTAAAAATTCTGCACGTGAAGAGATAATTTCATCGTATGGAGAAAAATATAGTAAACCAAGAGATTTTAGAACTAAATCAAAAGGAGCTCAAGAAGCACACGAAGCTATTAGGCCAACAAATATGGGTATTCAAACCGTATCTATTGATTATGATCAGGCTAGATTGTATCAATTAATATGGAAAAGAACAATTGCATCACAAATGAGTGATGCAGATTTGGAAAGAACGAATGTTAGAATAAAAAATAATAAAAATGAAAAAGTTCTAACTGCAAATGGTGAGGTTATTAAATTTGATGGTTTCTTAAAAGTTTATTTAGAAGGTGTAGATATTGAAGAAGAAGAAAAAGGGATGTTACCAAGATTGGAAGTTGGAGAAATTTTACATAATAATTTTATAACAGCAACTGAGCGATATACAAAAGCACCTTATCGTTATACTGAAGCTTCTTTGGTAAAGGATCTAGAAGAGTTGGGTATTGGTCGTCCGTCAACCTACGCACCTACAATTTCAACTATTCAAAATAGAGAATATATTGTAAAAGGTACAATTGAAGGAAAAGAGAGAGATTATACACAGCTTAGTTTAATAAAGAATGAATTATCTGTCAAAACCTTACAGGAAAAAGTTGGTGCAGATAAAGGAAAATTGGTTCCTACAGATATTGGTAAAATTGTTAATGATTTTTTAGTAGCTAATTTTTCAAATATTTTAGATTTTAGTTTTACTGCCAATGTAGAAAAGGAATTTGATAGCATTGCTAATGGTAAAGGAGATTGGATACAAATGATTAAATCATTTTATGGTGATTTTCATACAAATGTTGAAGATGTAGCTGCAAATGCCGAAAGAGCAAAAGGAGAAAGACTTTTAGGAATAGATCCTGAAAGTGGTAAAAATGTTTATGCTAGACTAGGGAGGTTTGGCGCGATGGTACAAATTGGGGAAGCTACCGATGAGGAAAAACCAAAATTTGCAAGCTTACAAGGCGAACAAACTTTGAGTAATATTACTTTTGAAGAAGCTATGGATCTTTTTCAGTTACCAAAATCTTTAGGTAATTATGAGGATGTTGAAGTTGTAGTTTCAAATGGTAGGTTTGGTCCTTACATTAGGTATGATAAAATGTTTGTTTCATTGGCAAAAGGAGAAAACCCAATGGCAGTAGATATGGATAGAGCAATTGAACTAATTGAAGCTAAAAGAGAAGCAGACGCACCAATTGCTGAATATGAAGAAATGCCAGTTCAAAAAGGAGTTGGAAGATTTGGGCCGTTTATAAAATGGAATAGCATGTTTATCAACGTGAGTAAAAAATATGATTTTGATAATCTTAGTCATGATGATATTGTTGAATTGATTGAAGTTAAAAAACAAAAAGAGATTGATAAGGTTATTCATAATTGGAAAGAAGAAGGAATAAGAGTTGAGAAAGCACGTTGGGGAAGACATAATATATTACAAGGTAAAATAAAGATTGAAATAGCCAAAACTGTAGATGCAGCTGCTTTAACACTAGAAGAGGTAAAAGATATTATTGCTAAAAAAGCACCTAAAAAGAAAACTAGAAAAAAAACTACAGCCAAAAAGAAGAAATAGACAAGCATTGAATTCATAAATAATTAATCCTCAGCTATAAGTTGGGGATTTTTTTAACCCCAAATTAACTTCCAATAAAAAATAAAATACTTACATTGCGATTCCTTAATAATTCTTTTTTTAATTAATTTTAATGAGTTTAGAGCTTCTTAGTCCAGTTGAAGATATTGCTGTAGCACACACAGTTTTATTGCCAAAATTATCTTTAGGGAAACAGATAAAGATCCATACCAAGCAAAATGGAATACCTAAAATTGATAATATACAAATTGCAATAATTGGAGTTTTAGAAGGTAGAAATGCAGTTGATAATTTAGGTACAGGAAAAGGGTTAGAACATATAAGAAAATATTTGTACCAAATGTTTCCTGGAAATTGGCATGCAAAAATTGCTGATCTTGGAAATATTGAAAAGGGAGAGAATACCGACGATACTTATTTTGCAGTCAAAGAAATAATCAGTACCTTAATACGGAAGAATATTACCCCAATTATTATTGGTGGAAGTCAAGATATCACCTATGCAAATTATCGTGCTTATGATACATTAGAGCAGATGGTTAATATAGTATCGGTAGATAATAAGTTTGATCTTGGAGAACTAGATATGCAAACTACTTCTGAAAATTATATGCATAAAGTTGTAGTAGAAGAACCAAATAATTTATTTAATTATAGCAATATAGGTTTCCAAACATTTTTTAATTCACAAGAAGAAATTGATTTACTTGATAAATTATATTTTGAAGCCTATAGATTAGGCGAGGTTGCAAATGATTTAAGTTTGATAGAGCCTATTGTAAGAGATGCAGATCTTGTAAGTATTGATATTGGTGCTATAAGAAAAAGTGAAGCACCTGCAAACAATAATGCAACACCCAATGGTTTTTATGGAGATCAAATTTGTGCAATAGCAAGATATGCTGGTATTAGTAAAAAAGTTTCCTCTTTTGGAATTTATGAATATAACGCAAAATATGATGACAGAGAACAAACCGCCCATTTAATTGCACAAATGGTGTGGTATTTTATAGAAGGTTATAATTTTAGAATTGATGAATATCCTTTTATTTCTAAAAATAAATACCAAAAATTTATGGTACTTATTGAGGATGATACCATTAACTTTTATAAGAGTAATAAAAGTGAAAGATGGTGGATGGAAATTAAATATAGTCATAATAATTCATCAAAATCTACGTTAATACCTTGTACGTATCAGGATTATTTAACAGCAAATAATCAAGAGTACCCAGAACGATGGCTAAAAACTTTTAAAAAATTACATTAACAACACACTAAAGTATAATTTTAATCGTTTTTAAGTAGCAAACCCAAATGTTTTATAGAAAATAGTGGTAAAATAAAATTTAATAACAATTACCAAGTCTTTTAGAAAAAGTAAAAATTATGAGAAAGTCAGCCCTATTATTAATGCTTACAGCAATTGTCTTACTAACAAGTTGTAAATCAGGAAATGACCAAGGTCAATTAACCGGTGTTAGAGCGAATAAGAAATTTTTCCCTGAAAAACCATACGGAATGTCTTTGATACCCGGTGGTTCTTTTACAATGGGTAAAGAGGATGAAGATGTAGCAGGAGCATTTAGTGCACCGCCTAGAACAGTAACTGTTCGCCCATTTTACATGGATGAAACTGAAATTACCAATAGTGAATATCGTGAATTTGTTTTTAGAGTAAGAGATTCTATTTTAAGAACAAAATTGGCAATTCTAGCTGAAGAGGCAAATATGGGTGGTAGAGAAGAAGTTGAACAAAAGAAAGGTGATGCCAGTGGTATTGCTCAATATAGTTTTAAAGAAACGGATAGTACTGATAATGCTTACTTTAAGTATATGATGGATAATTATGGTAGTTTAGGTGATATTAATTCGCCAACCGAAGGTCGTTACTTAAATTGGGATGTTGAATTGGTATGGAATACCGAAGAGTTTCCAGATCAATATTATGCAGAAGCAATGGATTCTATGTATTTAGCTATTGATGAAGCAATGACAAGAAAAAGAAAGATAGATACTAGAAAATTAAAATATACTTATACTTATATTGATAATGCTGAGGCAGCTAGAGGAAGAAGTGATTTAAAAAATTATATTAAAAAAGAAGAAATTGCAATTTACCCTGATACAGCAGTATGGGTGAAAGACTTTAATTATTCTTATAATGATCCGATGCACCAAGATTATTTTTGGCACCAAGCTTATGATGATTATCCTGTTGTAGGAGTTTCTTGGAAACAAGCAAAAGCTTTTTGTATGTTTAGAACAGAAAAAAGAAATAATTTCTTAGCAGGTAAAAAGAAAGGTTCGGGTAAAGAGCCAAGATTTAGATTGCCGACAGAAGCTGAGTGGGAGTATGCAGCAAGAGGTGGTTTGGAATATGCAAAATATCCTTGGGGAGGTCCTTATACTACAACTGATAGAGGATGTTTCTTAGCAAACTTTAAACCAGAAAGAGGTAATTATGCAGCGGATGGCGCTTTATATACTGTTGAAGCAAAATCTTATGATCCAAATGATTACGGATTATATAATATGTCAGGAAATGTTTCAGAATGGACAAACACTGCTTATAATCCATCATCATATTACTTAGGATCAACAATAAATCCAAATGTAGAAGACGAAACCAATAAACGTAAAGTAATTAGAGGTGGCTCTTGGAAAGATGTAGCTTATTTCTTAGAAGTTGGTACAAGAGATTATGAGTATGCTGACTCTGCAAGAAGTTATATCGGATTTAGAACCGTACAAGACTACATGGGAACAAAAATGAAATAAATAATAATTTATAAAAAAAACTTAATCAATAAACAAAATCAATTAAAACTTAAAGAATTATGGCACAATCACTGAGAAAAAAGAAGTTATTTAATATGGCATATGGCCTAGGGGCTTCAGTAGTAATTTTGGGAGCACTTTTTAAAATTGTACACTGGCCTTTTGGTACCGAAATGTTAATTGTAGGTATGATGGTAGAAGCATTAGTATTTGGTTTGTCAGCTTTTGAACCAGTAGATGAAGATCTAGATTGGACAAATGTTTATCCTGAATTAGCAGGAGGTGATGCACGAGAAGGTGAAGAAATGGCAGAAGATGTAGAAGGACTTTTATCTCAGAAATTAGATGTTATGTTACAACAAGCTAACCTTGACTCTGATAAAATGGGAAGATTAGCAGAAAGTATTCAGAGTTTTGCAGGAGCTGCAGAAAATATTGCTCCAGCGGCAGATTCTATTACTGCTACAACTAGATATAGCGAACAATTAGCAGTGGCAGCAAGTCAAATGGAATCATTAAATAGCTTATATAGAGTACAAATGGATACTGCTGAACGTCAGTCAGAATTAAATAACGAAACTGTTGAAAACGCAGAACGTTTAAAAGAACAAATGGAATCTTTAGCTACAAACTTATCATCATTGAATGGAGTTTATGGTGGAATGTTATCTGCAATGTCAAATACTAATTCATAATTAGTTGAATTTAATTAACAATATCAATTTAATTTAAAACCCAATTAGTATGGCAGCAGGAAATTTATCACCAAGGCAGAAGATGATTAACTTGATGTATTTGATCTTCATTGCGATGTTAGCATTGAATATGTCGAAAGAAGTTTTACAAGCCTTTGGTTTAATGGATGAAAAATTAGCAACATCCAATGAAGCAGCTACAGCAAGAAATAAAAGTGCTTATGCAGATTTATCTTTAAAAGCAGTTGAGCAAAAAGAAAAATACGAAGATGAAAGAATAAAAGCTGATAAAATTAAAAAAGTATCAGATGATTATTTCAATTATATAGAAGAGTTAAAAAATACAATGAAAGCTACCGTTGATGATCCAACTGATTATGAAGCGATGGATAAAGGGAAGTATCTAGATGATAATTTCTTTAAAGGTGATGATGGTGATTATAAAGAAGGTGGACAAGAGTTTTTAAATAATATTAATAACTATAGTAAAGATATCTCTTCAATTTTAGGAGAAGAATTTGAAGATATCAGTTCAGGTGTAGTAAATCGTTTTTCAACAAATAATGTTGAAGATAGAGAAGGAAAAGAACGTTATTGGTTAGATTATAACTATAAAGGTTTTCCATTAATTGCTTCTTTGACAAAATTGACTCAAATTCAAGCAGATATTAAAACAACTGAAACGGAAGTTTTATCAGCAATGTTACAAGGTCAGTTAACTAGTGATGTATCTATGAATAATTATAGTGCAATATTGATACCTAATTCAGCTGCTACATTACAAGGTAGTAATTTTAAAGGTAAAATTGTACTAGGTAGATATGATGGAACATTAAAGCCAACAAAAGTTGTTGTAAACGGAAAAGTAATTACCAATATTAAAGATGGAGGTGCAATTTTAGATTTCCCTGCAGGTAATGTTGGTGAGAATATAGTGAAAGGTAAATTCATTTTTATGGAAAATGGAAAGCCTGTTGAAATTCCAATTGAAGAATCATATGCCGTTATTGCTAAACCAAATTCAGCAGTAATTTCTGCAGATAAAATGAATGTAGTGTATAGAGGTGTAGCAAATCCAATGACGATCTCAGTGCCAGGAGTAGCAGATAATGTTGTAAAAGCATCTGCTCCAGGATTGAAACCTGTAAAAGGAGTAGGTAAATATTTATTGAATCCAGGTAAGGGTAGAGAAGTTAAAATTGTTGTGAATGCTAAGTTGCCTGACGGAACGCCTATTACTTCTAGTCAAATATTTAGAATTAGAGATATTCCGGCACCAGTTGCAGCAGTAAGAGGTGAATATGGTATGATTAAGATGCCTAAAAGTACATTGCAAAAAGCAACAGTTAGTTCATTGCTACCAGATTTTGTATTTGATCTAAAGATAAAAACAGAAGGATTTAGCGTGAAGGTTCCTGGTCAACCAACGGTAAAAGTTAGAGGAAATAAATTTGATGCAGCAGCAATTAGAGTATTAAATAAAGCGAGAAGAGGTGATGTTGTGATAATATTTGATATGAAACAAAAATTAATAGGAAGTTCAGGCTATTACCTTAAAAATGCATCGCCTGTAAATGTTGAAATTACAAATTAAATCATAAAGTTATGAAACTAGCATTAAGGGTTTTATAAAATCCTTAATGAGAGTTACATCTGACATAAATGTATAATTAAAAAATAAACAGATGAAAATTAAAAGTTTAATAATAGCAATAACCTTACTATCTACAGGATATGTAAGCGCTCAAGCAAACTTGTTAAACGCCAAAATTCCTGAGCAAGTAGGAATGAAGACGCCCGAACAATTAGCAGCAGATAACGATCGTCCATTACCTTATGGGTATATTGATGATAGAGATATTTTGTGGTCAAAAGTAGTATGGGAATACGTTGATTTGAATGAAAAGATCAATATGCCTTATTACTATCCGGTTGACACAAGCAATATAGGTTCAAATCGTCGTTCATTATTTGATACTTTATTAAGAGGAATTAAAAGTGGAGAAATCATTGACATTTATGACGATTCTTATTTCGAAGATAAACTTACCATGAAAGATATTCAAGGTCGTTTATCTAGAGTAGATACTTCTGATGCCGGTTATGAAAGGTTAAATGCCGGTGAAATTTTAACTGATGAGTATATCGATAAGAGAGATCTTACTTCAGCTGATATTCAAGGGTTTAAAACGAAAGGAGTTTGGTTTTTTGACAAACGTCAAGGCGAATTAAAATATCGATTACTCGGAATCGCACCAGTTGCGCCAGATGTTAACTTTATTGATAACGAAGGTGGAGAAGATGAAACAATTGAGTTATTTTGGGTTTGGTATCCAGGAGCACGTTATACAACTTTTGATATGAAAGTGTTTAACCAAAAAAATTCAGCTTATCCATTATCATACGATCATTTGTTAAATGCACGTAGATATAATGCGATTATCTACCGAGAAGAAAATATTTACGGAAACCGTGATGTAGCCGAATATATTAAAGGTAATTCACTTTTCCAGGTATTAGAATCTGAAAAATTAAAAGAAGATATTAGAAATAAAGAATTGGATATGTGGAATTACTAGTTCCAATCTTATAATAAATTTTTAAACTCCTGTGAAAACAGGAGTTTTTTGTTTTTTATACACAATTGAATATTCTATCTTTTTTATTTGTTTATAAAGGTTACTTTTGCAAAAAATAACTAAATACTATTTTAAGTATGCTAAATGCACATAATATAACTGTTTCATTTGCTGGAGAGGATTTATTTTCGGGAATTACATTTAAATTAAATTCAGGAAATCGTGTTGGTCTGGTTGGGAAAAATGGAGCTGGTAAATCTACACTTTTAAAAATAATTGCTGGAGAACAAGAATATGATAAAGGAGATATTGCCTTTGAAAAGAATATAAGTATAGGATTTTTAAAGCAAGATATTGATTTTGAGCATGGAAAATCTGTTATAGAAGAGGCATACAAAGCTTTTACCGAAATAAAAAGTATTGAAAAAAAGTTAGAAAGAATTAATACCGAATTAGCTGAACGTACAGATTACGAAAGTGAATACTATCATAATTTAATGCATGACCTTGATGATCTTACACATCGATATGAGTTATTGGGAGGATACAATTATCAAGGAGAAACAGAAAAGATCTTAGCAGGTTTAGGATTTAAAGCCGAAGATTTTAATAAGCAAACCAATACTTTTTCTGGAGGTTGGAGAATGCGTATTGAATTGGCTAAACTTTTATTGCAAAAACACGATGTTTTATTATTAGATGAGCCAACAAATCACCTTGATATTGAGTCTATTATCTGGTTTGAAAGTTTTTTAAAATCATTTTCTGGAGCAGTTATGCTGGTTTCACATGATAAAATGTTTTTAAATAATGTTACTAATAGAACTATTGAAATATCATTAGGTAAGATCTATGATTATAAAAAATCTTATTCCGAATATTTGATATTAAGAGAAGAGATAAGAGAAAAGCAATTACAAACTCAGAAAAATCAGGAAAAAGAAATAAAATCTACCGAACAGTTAATCGAAAAGTTTAGAGCCAAAGCCAATAAGGCTTCTATGGCACAATCTTTAATAAAAAAGCTTGATAAAATAGATAGAATTGAGGTTGATGCAGATGATAATGCTGTGATGAATGTTAAATTTCCTTTGTCAATAAGTCCAGGAAAAGTTGTAATTGAAACTGAAAATTTATCAAAAAACTATGGGGATAATAAAGTTTTAGAAAATATAAACCTTCTAATTGACCGAGGTGCTAAAATTGCTTTTGTTGGCCAAAATGGTCAAGGTAAAACTACTTTAGCAAAAGTAATTGTTGATGAAATTCCGTTTAACGGAATATGTAAATTAGGTCATAATGTTCAGGTGGGATATTTTGCACAAGATCAATCTGATTATTTAGATGGAGAAATCACGGTTTTACAAACTATGGAAGATGCTGCGCTAGAGAGGAATAGATCGAAAGTAAGAGATATGTTGGGTGCGTTTTTGTTTAGAGGAGATGATGTACACAAAAAAGTTAAAGTTTTATCAGGAGGAGAAAGAAATCGCTTGGCTTTGTGTAAAATGTTATTACAGCCAATAAATGTTTTGGTAATGGATGAACCTACAAATCATTTGGATATTGCTTCAAAAAATGTTTTAAAAAATGCATTAAAAGATTTTGAAGGAACATTAATAGTTGTTTCGCATGATAGAGATTTTTTACAAGGCTTAACCGAAAAAGTGTATGAGTTTAAAGATGGTGGAATAAGGGAGTATTTAGGAGATATCAATTATTTTCTAGAGCAACATGATCTGGAAGATATGCGTGCTTTAGAAAGGAAGAAAAAATCTAATAATATTGCACCAAAAAAGGATTCAAGATTAAAGATTAAACTACATTCAAAAGAAAAAAAGCACTTACAAAACAAGCTTCGAAAAATTGAAAAAGAAATTGAGAAATTAGAAAAAGAGATTAGCAATATAGATGAGAAACTAGCTAAGGATTATAAAAAATCAACTTCGGAAGAAAATTTCTTCGCAAACTATCAGGCTAAAAAAAATAAAGTAGATAATCTCATGGCAGATTGGGAGAAAATTACAGAAAGATTAGGTTAGAGTGTTTTAAAAAAAACTCCCAAAGTCAATCTTCATAAAAAATTTACTTTGGGAGAGTTCCCCGCTTTTACATTTATAATCAGAATCTTAAATCAAATAATTATTTGATACTTATTTCAGGCGGGTATGCTGTCATAATTTTATTTACAAATTCATTTATTCTCTCTTCTCTTTTGTCTGGGGTTTTAGATTTAGATAAAACTCCGGTACCAACACCTTGCCAGGCTAATTCTTTTTTATCAGTATCGATTAGGTCAATAAAAAGTGTCCCTTCGGTTGATTGAGTAACATTTGTATATCCCGAACCATAACCACCAAATCCGTAACCATAACCGTAATACCAAGGATACCAACCGTAATAGGTATTATTATAAACATCGATTTTTTCACGAGATTTAGTAAAAATATTTACCAAAACATCAGGAGTTTCAGATTTTATCATTCCTTTTGCTTGTAATTCAGTTTCAACAGCACGAAGAATACGTCGTTTATCAAGGTCGGATATTTCAATTTTATCGATTCCTTTTTTATAAAAAGCAAATGTTTTATAGTTGTCAAAATCAATATCTTTATCATAATCACTTGTTACTTGTACAGATGAACAAGATCCTAAGATGAATAAAAACAAAACAGGAAATACTTTTAATACCTTCATAGAAATATGCTTAAAATAAATTTTGAAGCAAATCGTCATCAACTATATTTGGAACAGTAACTTTTAATTTTGGTTCAATTTCCATCGCCCTTTTTATTGCAAAAATAGCACCTTCATTTCTTGCCCAACTTCGTCTTGAAATCCCATTATTGACATCCCAAAACAACATAGATTTTAATCGATCACTTGCTTCTTGTGTACCATCAAGAACCATACCAAAACCGCCATTTATTACTTCGCCCCAGCCAACACCACCACCATTGTGGATAGAAACCCAGGTAGCTCCCCTAAAGCTATCTCCAATCACATTTTGTATCGCCATATCGGCTGTAAAACTCGATCCATCATAAATATTTGATGTTTCTCTATAAGGAGAATCCGTTCCAGATACATCATGATGATCTCTACCAAGAACTATTGGGGCAGATAATTCGTTATTTTTAATTGCTTGATTAAATGCTTCGGCAATTTTCATTCTTCCTTCTGCATCTGCATATAAAATTCTGGCCTGCGAACCAACTACCAGTTTATTTTCTTGTGCTCCTTTAATCCATTGTATATTATCAATCATTTGTTGCTGAATTTCTTTAGGAGATTCTTTTTTAAGACCCTCCAGTACTTTCATTGCAATTGCATCTGTTTTTGCTAGATCTGTTGGATTTGCAGAAGTACAAACCCATCTAAAAGGCCCAAAGCCATAATCAAAACACATAGGTCCCATAATATCTTCAACATACGATGCATAAGCAAATTCTCTTGTTCCAACTACACCTCTTGATTTTGGAGGATTTTTTCTTTTTTGGAAGGTAGGTGAATCTAAATAAACATCAGCTCCTGCACGTGATGCTTCAAGTAAAAATGCATTTCCATAGTCAAAAAAGTAAGTTCCTTTTGCTGTATGATTATTAATAGCATCTGCTTGACGCCGTAAAGATTCTTGAACGTTTTCTTTAAATTCTTTTGGCTTATTTGCCATCATTTCATTAGACTCATCAAGGTCAAGTCCTACAGGATAATATCCTCCTGCCCACGGATTGTGTAAAGAAGTTTGATCACTTCCTAAGTCGATAAAAAGATTTTCTTTATCAAACTTCTCCCAAACATCTACAATGTTTCCTTGATAAGCAATAGAAACAATTTCTTTATTTTTTTTGGCTTTTTCTACTCGAGTTACCAATTCATCTAGATCTTTAATTACTTCATCAACCCATTTCTGACTGTGACGTGTGTAAACAGCTTTTGGGTTAATTTCTGCGCAAACTGTAATGCAACCAGCAATATTTCCGGCTTTTGGCTGTGCACCACTCATACCTCCTAATCCTGAAGTTACAAAAAGTTTTCCGGCAAGATCTTCTCCATTTTTTGAAATTTTTCTACCGGCATTTAGTACTGTAATTGTTGTGCCATGAACAATTCCCTGAGGACCAATATACATATAGCTACCAGCGGTCATTTGTCCGTATTGTGTTACGCCAAGTGCATTAAATCTTTCCCAATCATCTTGTTTTGAGTAGTTTGGAATCATCATTCCATTGGTTACAACAACTCTTGGTGCATTTTTATGTGATGGAAATAATCCCATAGGATGACCAGAATAAATTACCAAAGTTTGTTCATTGGTCATTTCGGTTAAATATTTCATAACCAATAAATACTGTGCCCAATTTTGAAAAATAGCTCCATTTCCACCATAAGTAATCAACTCATGTGGATGTTGTGCAACTGCATAATCTAAATTATTTTGAATCATGTGCATGATGGCTTTTGCCTGATAACTTTTACCAGGGTATTCATCAATAGGTCTTGCATTCATTTTATAATCAGGACGAAATCGATACATATAAATTCTGCCGTATTCTTGTAGTTCTTGGGCAAATTCTTTTGCTAGAATCTCATGGTATTTTTTATCAAAATATCTTAAGGCATTTTTAAGAGCAAGTTCCTTTTCTTTTTTGCTTAAAATATCTTTACGCTTAGGAGCATGATTAATATCTTTTTCGTAAGGTTTTAGATTTGGTAATTCTTTTGGGATACCTTGTGATATTTGTTTTTGAAAATTATTCATGAGATTGTAGTTTGAGTGTTAAAATACGTTTTTTTTGGGATTAAAACCATAAGGACAATGTTTACAATTATTTTTACAGCAATAACCTCTTTTTAAGTGATATTTTTTGGTAAAAATCCGATATCCATCTTCTGAATAATAAAAATCTTCAGGTTCTAGTTTATTATTTTTAAATTGCATGCGCAAAAATATTTTTTTAATAAATCATTACCCTCCTTAAAAATGTTAATATTTTCAAAATATTTATTTCATCCAAATTTTACTGCTCTTGCGGTATGGCCATTTATTTTCCTGAAACACAAAGATTTAAAGAATGATAAACTATTATTAAATCACGAGAAAATACATTTAAAGCAACAAATTGAAATGCTATGGCTTTTATTTTTTGTTTGGTACTTTGTCGAATTTGCAGTAAAATTAATAATTTATAAGAAATTAATGACTACCTATCGAAATTTAAGTTTTGAAAGAGAAGCATACGAAAATGAATTAAATCTTAATTATATTAGCAAACGAAAATTTTGGAACTTTTTAAAGTATATATAAGTGAGTAAGACTGTTAAAAAAATAATTAATCAGCCTGTTGAATTAAATGATATAAAAGATTTGGGTATAACGATCTTTATGAAAAGAGAAGATCAAACACACCCGTTTATTTCGGGGAATAAATACCGTAAACTAAAGTATAATCTGTTTGAAGCAGATAATCAAAATATAAAAACACTACTCACTTTTGGAGGGGCGTTTTCAAATCATATTAGTGCTGTAGCTTATGCCGGAAAAGAATTTGGATTTAAAACAGTTGGTATTATTAGGGGTGATGAATTAGAGCAAGATCTTGAAAAAACATTAGCTCAAAATATTACTTTGCGTTTGGCTTATGATCACGGAATGCAATTTAAGTTTGTTACTAGAAGTGATTATCGATTTAAACATACCGAAGCGTATATTGAAGATCTACAAAAAGAGTTTGGTGATTTTTATTTGGTTCCCGAAGGCGGAACAAATAAACTTGCTGTAAAAGGTTGTGAAGAGATTTTAAAACCAAGCGATGAAGAGTTTGATATTATCACTTCGGCAATAGGAACCGGAGGTACAATATCTGGAATAATTAATTCTGCGAAAGCACACCAAAAAGTATTAGGATTCCCCGCATTAAAAGAAAATTTTTTACACAAAGAAATTGAAAAATACACAATACAAACCGAAAATTGGAGTTTAGTAAGAGACTATCATTTTGGAGGTTTTGGAAAGGTTAATTCTGAATTAATTAACTTTATGAATAGATTTAAAGAGGAGACAGGAATTCTCTTAGACCCAATATATACTGGTAAAATGATGTTTGGAATAGTTGATCTGATTAAAAAAGGGTTTTTTAAAAAAGGAACAAAAATACTAGCTATTCACACAGGTGGTTTACAAGGAATTGACGGAATGAATAGTCGTTTACAGAAAAAAGAAATGCCTTTAATTATTAAATGATGCGAATAAATTTTATTGTTGTTGTATTGGTATTGGTCGGAGTTTTGACGAGTTGTAGTTCTTCGAAAAACCATACTTCCAAAAAAAATAAGAAATCAGAGTTGCCAAAAAAAGAACAAAATATTATATTTGGAGAAAGCGATATGGTTTTTAAAGAGTTTAATAAAAAACATGGTTCTAACCTAAATCAATACACTCTAGAATATATAAATAGATTTAAGCATATTGCAATTGAAGATATGGTTGAGTTTAAAATTCCGGCAAGTATTACCTTGGCACAAGGAGTTTTAGAATCGGGCAGTGGTAGAAGCGAGCTTTCGAGAAAATCTAATAATCATTTCGGAATTAAATGTCACAAAGATTGGAATGGAAAAAAAGTGCGTTACGATGATGATAAAAGAAGAGAGTGTTTTAGAAAATATTCTAATCCTGAAGATTCTTTTGATGACCATTCTATTTTTTTAACATCCCGTTCGCGTTATTCACCTTTGTTTGATTTAAAAGAAGATGATTATAAAGCCTGGGCAAAAGGATTGAAAAAAGCAGGTTATGCTACAGATAGAAAATATCCTAAAAAATTAATTACAATTATAGAAAATTATCACCTTTATGATTATGATGATTTGGTATTAAAAAATAAAAAAGGAGGAAAATCTAAAAATAAAAAATTTAGTTCAAAACCAATAAATGATAATGAATATATTGTGGTTTCTCAAGGAGATACTTTATATTCTATCGCTAGAAATAATTCTACAACAGTTTTTAAATTAAAGCAAATTAACGGACTCACTTCCAACGAAATTAATATTGGACAAAAATTATTTTTAACGGAATAGTTTTTATTGGTCTCAAAAGTAGTTAAAACTATGCACTTTAGTGCATCTCGCTTTAGCTTCTAAAAATTCATATATTTGTTTGATGTCAGAACAAAGAACAAATGGTCATACAGTGTCTAGGATAACAGTCCACATAGTTTGGAGTACAAAATATAGATATTCAATATTGGAGGGAGATATTCAACAACGATGTCGTACTATATTAGTTCAAGTTTGTGATGCAGAGGATATTGTAATATTAAAAGGGGTTGTTTCAAAAGATCATATTCACATGCATATTGAATATCGTCCATCTCAATCCATAAGTGATACAGTAAAGAAGTTGAAAGGGAGAAGTTCAAGGAAATTACAACAAGAATTTCCAGAGTTAAGGAAAAGATATTGGGGTCAGCATTTTTGGGCAATAGGATTTGGATGTTGGAGCACAGGTAATATAACAGATAAAATGGTAAATGATTATTTGGAACATCATCGGAAGTCCACAAATGACAATGACAATTTTATCATCGAGTAATCACGTACTGCTGACTTTAGTCAGATTTAAAAACCTATGGACTTTAAGTCCATAGTGGTTTA
>DAOUQH010000017.1 GCA_030625645.1 Flavobacteriia bacterium
CGCCACGGCTCCTCTTGCCTTTGAAGGAACCCCTTATGATAGACATACCCTAGAAGAGTATCTATTGCAAACAGAATATTTAACAAACAAAAGGCCAAAAGCAGGCATATTAGATAGAGGATATAAGGGAAAGAAGAATATCAACGGAACAGAGATACTTCTACCATCTGTATCCAAGAAAAATGCTAGTCAATATCAAAAACAGAAAGCTTGAAAGCGATTTAGAGCAAGAGCTGGTATTGAACCAGTAATTAGTCATATTAAACATGATCACAGAATGTTAAGAAACTTCTTAAAAGGTACAAATGGTAATATGATGAACACAATTTTAGCTGGAACAGGGTTCAATTTTAAGAAAATGCTCAATAGGATTAAGAAGTAAATTATTTTTGTCATTTTCAAAATGATAAATTATCTATTAGGTCTATTTTGGTTAAATAGAGTTTTTCAAGATTTTACCCTTTATAAGGTTTAACTATTTAACTTGAATTTGAGCTTTTTTATTGGGCAAATTTAACTTATTGGATGGAATTCACGGGGTGAATATAACCGTTGTGAAGATATTTACCCTGTGAGTAAAATAGCATCAGTGAAGAGAGTCATCAGATAAATCTCATTTAAGGTATTACCATCAAGAATCTGTATAAAAAGTAGGTAGTTTTAATTTAAACTTTACAGAAATTAATCTAATAGCAATAACAATTATGGTAGTTATTAAATAGTTAACATCTTGAGATATATCAAATTTACTTAAGATAAGGTAAGTTACAGCGCCTAATATACAAGCGGTTGCGTAAATTTCTTTATGGAAAATAATAGGAATTTCATTAATTAATATATCACGCGTAACACCACCAAAAGTAGCTGTCATCATTCCTAAGGAGATAGATAATAGTGGATGAAGATCATTTTGAATACCAATTTCTGTTCCAATAATTGTAAAAATACCAAGGCCAATAGTATCAAACAAGAATAGAGATTTACTTAAATATCCAATTTTCTTTCTAAAAATAATAGCAAATACAACCGAAATAAAAATTATATACACATAGTTTAAATCACTCATCCAAGTAATTGGATTTCGATCAATTAAAATATCTCTAAGTGTACCACCACCAACAGCAGTTACAAAAGCTATGATAAAAACTCCAAAAGGATCCATTTTTTTATTCATAGCGATAAGTGCTCCTGATATTGCAAATGAAGCAGTACCTAATAAATCTAAAAGATGAAAAATAGTCATTAATAATATTTTAAGGTTAGATTATTTAGTAAATTCTCTATAGGTTTCAAATCTATCAAAAATATCAATAACATAATTATAAGGTTCACTTCCTCTTACATATCCAGATTTTACTAGTTTATCATTATAATATTTTGGTTTTGAAAGTTTTAATATAAATTCATCAACTCCATTATCCCATTTATTAGAATCTTTATTATATTTTTTTGCTAATTTTTGTGCATCTAATACATGTCCATAACCACAATTATATGAGGCTAAAGCAAATTTTAATCTTTGAATAGAATCAGGTATTGTATCCCAGTTTTTATACATTCTATGAAGATATTTTATGCCGGCCTTAATATTTTGGTTAGGATCATTAATATTATCTACTCCCAATTCTTCTGCAGTTTTAGGCATGATTTGCATCAATCCGCCTGCGCCTGCCCAAGACTCATTTGTTGGATCAAATCTAGATTCTTGATAAATAACAGATTTTACCAATCTCCAATCCCATCCAGTTTCTACTGCATATTTTTTCACAATTTTATCATACTTGCTTATTTTTCCGGTTTCAGATGTAAAATATTCACTTTTAAGTATTCTTTTAAATTTAGCCCTATTTTTAAAATACTTATTATAGATTACATTATAGTCGCTTTTTTTCTTTATTGCAGTCAGGTTTCTATTTAATTCGTTTAATAGATCAGGTGAATTCTTTCTAACAGCCCAAGCAATCCTTTGAGAGAGGCTAACTGGTGTTGCAACATCAATATTTGGATAGTAACTTTTATGGATAAATGCAATGTTATAATCGGCAATAGTATATTTTATTTTCCCATCGTTTACTAATTTAATAGTTTCTTCAACAGTTAAAAATCCTGGAAGTATATCGACATATATGGTATCGCCTAATTCTTTGTTTAAATCGACCAATCTATCATAAAAGGAAGTATTTTTTCTGATAGAAACAGTATCCCCAATAAGATCAACAACATCTGAAATTAATTTTTTATTAATATTATCTAAAGATAATTTTCGCCAATTATCAGGTTTTTTTTGAACTAATGTTTGGTGGGTTATCAAATATGGATCTGTAAAATTGATTTGTTTTTTCCTTTCGGAAGTGATTGTATATCCAGTTGCAATAATATCACCATCTCCTCGAATTAACATCGGTATTAAAGAGTCAACATCTTTTGCAATAATAATTTCTAATTTAACTCCTAAATCTTCTGAAAATCTATTTAGTAACTCATATTCAAAACCCATTGTTTTACCTTTGTATAGAAAGTAACTAGTTGGAGAGTAGGTAGTAATAGCTTTTAAAATTCCCGATTGTTTTATCTGTTCAAGGTCTGTTTGTACCAGTATTTTTTCTTTGCTATTTTCAGTTTGAGTTGTGGTTGGTGGTGGTGGTTTAGAACAATTATAAAAAATAAACGGAATTAAAAGTAGATAAAAAAATCGTTTAAACTGGTATAGAGTCATACTTACATTATTAATGTATTATGACACTAAAGTAAAAAAAAAATACAGATTATACAATTATCGATTCTTACCCTGCATTTTCATCATCTGTTTTTTTCTATATTCCATCAATAATTTACGATTAAAATCATGCTCAGTTCTGTATAAAATTAAGATTTTTTGTGGCGGAATTACTTTTTTCAAATCGTTAAAGAGTTTTTTCTTGATGATTATAATTTGTTCTTCATTTTCAACCAAATTATTGAGTATGATATTAGCTTCCTTCTCAGATAGAGCATCAACACCACCCTTATCTTTTATTTTTTGTCTTTCATTTCTAATATTAGATGATTTTAATTCGTGCTTTTTTTGCTCATAGTCATTGTATATAGGCCAAAATTTTTCTGCTTCTTTTGAAGTTAGATCAAGCTCTTGCGTTATATAAGCAGTTTTATATGCTTTTAATCGTTGTTTTTTCTCTCCTTGGGAGAAAGCTGAAGTAAAATAAGTCAGTAATAAAAGGCTTAAAATAATTTTTTTCATGCGTTTTAATTTTCTAAAATTAATTGTTCCAAATCTTTATCTGTTAAATACTCTGAAATTTCATTTTCATTAAAATGAAGATCAGATTCAATTTCTAAATCGGTATAAGTTTCTGTAATATCACTTGTGTTAAATACAATCATGTCATTGTCTATCCAATTTTCAATTTCTATCATGCTTATATTATCAAAATTAATTGGATCTTGTGATTTACTAAATTGCCTGATTCCTAAAAATAAAATAAAAGAAGCTGCGATAGCCATACTGGCAATTTTAATGCTTTTTGATGAAAATAGGCGTATTACTTTAGGGGAATCTTTTTCTAATTTATCGTCAATATGAAGCTTATTAAAATAATTATCGGGTGTGGTAAAACCACTTTTTTTTGGAATTTTAGTAGAATTTAATTTATTGAATATTTTATCTTCAAGATTGTCAAAATAAGTGTCAGGTACTTTAAAGCCACTTTGAGCCTGTTTTTTAAAGTTTATCTCAAACTCATTAAAATAATCTTTAGGAACAGAAAATCCTAAATCTGATTCTTTAATGTTTTTTAATATGTTATTATTATTTTTCAATATAATATATTCTAATTACTAGTTAAATAATGCTCAATTTTTTTCTTTGCATGATGATAGGATGCTTTTAAAGCACCAACTGAAGTTTCTAAAATTTCAGACATTTCTTGATATTTCATATCATCAAAATATTTCATATTAAATACTAAAAGCTGTTTTTGAGGTAGCGTTGCTATTGCTTTTTGTAATTTTACTTGTATTTCATCTCCGTCAAAAAACACATCCGATTGTAAATTTTCAACCAAATTATTTTGTAATTCTTCATTGCTAATGCGCTGTATCTTTGCATTTTTTTTAAGATGCGTGATAGATTCATTTGTTGCAATTCTATAGATCCAGGTGTATAATTTACTTTTTCCATTAAATTTACTAATGAATTTATAAACCTTGATAAAGGTATTTTGTAAAACATCATCTGCATCCTCATGAGAGATTACAATTTTACGAATATGCCAATACAAGGGTTCTTTATAAAGATCTATCAAATCTTTAAAAGCTTTATCCTGTGTTTTAGTATTCTGTAAATCTTTTATTAAGGATTCTTCTTTCAGCATTTAGTATTTGGATATTTGACTACTAATATAAGAAAAGGTTTAATTAATAGTTTATTGCTTATAAATATTTAGTTAATAATAAAAATATGAGATTAAAGAACTTTTTTTAAAGGGTTAATATTTATTTTTATACCCTTTTGCCAGACAGACATTTCATTTTTTTCTTGATAAAAAAACAAAAACAAAAAAATCAAGGCTTACAATAATTTAACAACCTAAATTTTATAAACCTAAGTGCAGCCGAGTGATTTTCAAGCAAGCTCTCAACTTCTCAGTTTTACTAAGTTTTTATTTTATTTAGAACATCAAATTTTTGAATGCCACACTCTAAGTAATATTAAATAATGTTTCATCCATTTTCCATTAAATTCGTTGTAGAATTATATTTATAAATTACAGATACTGAATATTATTGGGATGGTTTGGCTTTTATTTGGCAAACTAAGCTCTACTATTTGATGTTAATTCAATCTTCACTAACGTTAGATAATTATAAAATTAAAAGGCTACAGCAAATTTTACATTTAAAACTCTCCCACTTAGGTAATTTGGGACAGCAATATATTGTTTTGTAGAAATATCCTTCACCCAGGTATTTGTTATTGAATTTTGTACATCAAACATGTTAAAGAGTTCAACACCCACAGACAATTCTTTAAATTTTTCTTGCCATTCTTTAGTTGCCGCATTTTTTGTATCTACAAATACATAAGAAAGACCAATATCTGATCTAAAATAATCTTTTAGGCGATCTTGATATAAATATGGATCAGCGTAAGATGGTGAACCACCCGGAACACCAGTATTATAAACCATATTTAAGTACATTTTAAATTTGGGGATTGTTGGGACATAATCTTGAAAAAGTATTCCAAATTTTAACCTTTGGTCTGTTGGTCTTGAAATATATCCTTGATTATCAATATTTTCTTTGGTGAGTAAATAGCCAAAACTAAACCAAGATTCAGTTCCTGGAACAAATTCTCCGTTTAAACGAACATCAAACCCTGTAGCATAGGCAATGGCGTTATTTTTTGCACGATATCTTATTCGTACATTGTCAATGGTAAACGGATTTACATCTGTTAGATCTTTATAATATGCTTCACTGGTAAGCTTAAATGGGCGGTTCCACATTTTAAAACTATACTCATTACCGATAACTAAATGAATAGATTTTTGGGCTTTTACTTCGGGGTGAACAATCCCTAAAGAATCTCTAAGTTCTCTGTAAAATGGAGGTTGGTAATAATAACCACCCGAGATTCTAAATAACATATCTTTATCCCAATTGGGTTTTATAGCAAATTGTGCACGCGGACTAAACACAGTTTGTGTATTGCTTTCAATATCTTGACCTTTGATAGTCCATTGTTGTGCACGAACTCCTAAATTCATCCAAATTTTATGTTCATTAATATACGAGTTTCTACTCCATTGAGCAAAACCTGAAACTCTATTGGTTGTAATATTGTTATTTGCTCTTATATTTTGATGTGGTATAATCGGACCAGCAAAAGGAGTGTAAGGTTCGTCATTTCCAGGAATAAGATAGGGAGGGCGAACTGCAAAACCAGCAGAATCGATCATTTGCCACTCAATAATTTGATCTTTAATATCTTCTTTTTGATATTTTACACCAACCTCAAATAGATTTTTATTTTGCCTCCAGTTGGCTTTAAATTCAATATTTGAAATTTTTGCTTCAAGATCATTTCTTGCATGATCTAATTGAGAACCAATAGATTCAATAAAATCTACATCTCCAAAATCATTAGAAGCAAAATCAGTATTCAAATTCCCAATCCCGTATCGTGCCAGTATATCATAATGCTCCTGTTCTTTGGTGATATAGCTCGATGTAGAGAGATTAAATGTTAACTCATCACTTACCCTATAAATACCTTTAAAAGCACCAAAAAGGGTATTGTATTTATCTTTTTCTTGTCCGTTATAATGAACTACCAATGCTTTGGGATTTGCAATTCCACCAAAATTTGTTTTTCTGGTTATAGGTTGATAATCATACTTATTTTCGGAATAAACCCCAAGAAATTCAATAATAAATTTACTGCTAAACGTATAAGATAGAAAGGTTTGAATATCAGTAAAACTGGGTTTAAAATTTGTTTCTGTATCTTTTGAATTTACAATCAAACTATTATTTCTATATCTCATTCCTGCGATAGCCAACAATTTATCATCAAATGCGGTGCCTTCAAAAGTAGCACTGGCACCTAATAAACTTGCTTCAAGCCTAATTCCAAAATCTTTTGGTTTTTTATAAGTTACATCTAGAACTGAGGATAATTTATCGCCATATTTTGCTTGAAAACCACCTGAAGAAAAATCAACTTTTTGGGTCATATTCGGATTTACAAAACTCAGACCTTCTTGTTGCCCTGATCTAACTAAAAAAGGTCTATAAACCTCAATACCGTTTACATAAACTAAATTTTCATCAAAATTACCACCTCTAACATTGTATGCGGTGCTAAGTTCATTATTAAAACTTACACCTGGCAAAGTCTTTAAAATCCCTTCAATACCTTGGTTTGCATCTGGTATATTCTTGATTTCAGTTGTTTTAATATTTGTAATTCCTTCTGCATTTGCTTTATTATTTTTAACAACAACTTCATCAATTTCTTCAGTCTTTGCATTTAGTTTAGGTGAAAAATTCATGGTTTTACCAGATGGAATTTTGACCCGTTTGTTTATATCATTATAAGAAATATGGCTAAATTTTATTGTAATAGAACTATTTGCTGGAACTTGTATTTTGTACTGCCCATTTTTGTTTGTCGAAGTACCCGTATTTTCAAAAGTAATGGAAACATTTTCAATTGCTTCACCACTTTCATTAGTAACAATTCCAGTAAGAATTGCTTTTTGAGATTGTGCAATTTGAACAAAAAATAGTAAGAATAATATAAAGGAAAATTTTGCTTTCAATGGTTTAATTATTTTTGTTCTTTCCTGAAAAATGTAGTTGTAAAAGTAGTAGAATTATTTACATTATCAGTCACTTTTACTTTTAAAGTATGTTCGCTTTTTTCAGTTAATTTATTATCATTAAAATTATATTCTAAATATCCCTTTTTAGGTTTATATTCCATTAAAACCCAACTCCCATCTATTTCTCCTCTATAGCTCTTTATTCCTGATCCTTTATCAGATATTTTTACTTTTATAGTTTGATGTTTAGTGAGCCATTGTTTACTTTTAAAATTTAAAGGACTTATTTTAGGTTTATCAACATCAGATACTAAAGTATAATCACCTAAACTTTTACTTGAAGTATATAGTTTATTATCATTTCTTTTAGTAGTTGAGTAATATAAGCGTCCGTATTTATTTTTACGTGCAATAAATAAGTGTTTTATCTCTTCTGAATCATATTTAGAAACATCAAATGACATGGTAAAATTCTTATGAAGCGGTACGGTATTATTATGCATTCTTACAATACCATCTTTATAGGAATAATCAAAATAAAGATCATTATAAAAAGTGCCTTTTGGAAAAGTTGCAATAACTATGCTATCACTAATTTTATTAAATTGATTACTTTTAAAATTATAGGCTGTTTTCTTTATTTTTTTATAGTGAATTATAGTATCTTTTTTTCCTTTGATTGGAATAATCAAATTGGTTTTGTTTCCTTCAAAATCACTTGCTGTAATTTTTATTTGATAATCAAGACTATCTTTAATATTTATAAAGCCTTTCTTGATAACGTTTTTATAAATGCTCAACCTATTACTAGGCTCGATAAAGCATTTTTGGATACGTTGTTTTTTTTCAGCAAATCTTTTATAATCAATCAAACTATTAATATACCTCGATTCTGCAAAAGAGAAAGTTTCTACAGTATATTGAAATACTTTTTTTCCGTTAAGGACCATTTGCAGATCATAGATGCCATTATTGTTAATCGCACCGTCTAATTTATCAATGGCATTAACGCCTATACCAATCTTTCCGTAGGCGTAAATTCTATTTGCCAGTAAATCTCCATTTTTTTGAGGTTTAAATACCAAATCAATGGAAGTATTTGATTTATTTACTTGTGAAGTATCAGTTTCTGCATATACAACAGCATTTTTAATAATAGGTTTTTTATGATCGGGAATTTTAATTCCAAAAAGCATTGGATTAATTGGTTTTGCTTTGGTATCTCTAATTTCAAAATGTAAGTGCGGACCACCTGAACTTCCACTATTTCCACTATATGCAACCTGTTGGCCTTGTTTTACTATTAATTCGCTGGCTTTTGGGTATAATTGAATGGTAAAACTTTCTTTTTTGTATTGGCGCTTTTTAACATAAGCTTCAATGCTTGGAGAAAATTTCTTAAGATGTCCGTAAACAGTTGTATAACCATTAGCATGCGTAATATATAGTGCTTTTCCATATCCCCAGTGTGAAACTTTGATACGAGACACATAACCATCACCTGCTGCAACTACTTTCAAACCTTCTTTTTGTTGTGTTTTAATATCTATACCAGCATGAAAATGATTACTCCTTAATTCGCCAAAAGTACCAGATAAAACTAAAGGTATATCTAACGGGTTAATAAAATAATCCGTAGGATATTTGTTTTGAGAATTCAAAAATCCCGATAAGCTTAGGAATAGGAGGAAAACAATTTTTTTATACATATATCGGCAAAAGTAATAATTAGAAATGATACAAAAAAATGAAAATAAACGAGACTTTTTAAATGATTATTTATCAGCTATTTGAATATATTTTATTGAATTTTAGGTAAAAGAGTTGTATTATTGTAATAGGTGTAGTAAATTTGTTCAAAATGTTTGATTCTTTATAATAGATGAGTGATTTAGTGCAAATAGTTGATTTACTTGAAAATAAAGTTTCAAAACTGCTTCTAAAATTAGATACATTGCAGCAAGAAAATATTTATTTAGAACAGCAATGTGTAGTTTTAAATAAGGAAGTTAATAGTAAGCAACAAATTATTGATGATTTACAGTATAAACAAGAATCATTGAAAATTGCAAACACCATTGTAGGCAGTAAAGAAGATAAACATTTGACTAAACTCAAAATAAATACTTTAGTTCGTGAAATTGATAAATGTATAATACAATTAAGCGATTGATTTTAAGTATGAATGAAAATTTAAAAATAAAAGTAACCATAGGTGATAGAGTTTATCCGCTAACGATAAAAAGTGAAAGTGAAGAGGAAGGGATTAGAGCAGCGGTTAAAAAGATAAATGAGCTCTTAAAAAGTTTTGAGCAAAATTATGAAGTAAGAGATAAGCAAGATGTATTGGCAATGTGTGCATTACAGTTTGCTGCTCAAAAAGAGGTGAAAAGTATTTATAGTGATTTAGATACTAAAAATATTGAAAAAAAATTAAGAGAAATTAATAATTTATTAGATTCTCGATTAGAATAACGTTCTTTAATAACCGTACTGCCTACGTTAGTTAATTGTTTGAAAAACTCAACACTATTCAATTAAAAAGGATGAGTTTTTATCGTAAAAGCATGCCATCTAGAATGGATCCTTGACCGATAAGTTAGTCCTAAACCTGTTTACAGGAGTTTTAATAAACCTTACTAATGTAGGCTTTTTTTATAAAAATAAATATGGATTCGACAATAATAATAATAGGAATATTAGCTTTAGCTATAGGCTTTGCAATAGCAAAAGTTATTGAAAAAAATAGAGCTTCATCAACAATAAAAAATGTTAAAAAACAGGCTTCAATGATGCTAAAAGAAGCAAAGACAGAAGCAGAGCAAATTAAAAAAGATAAAATTTTACAAGCAAAAGAAAGATTTATTGAGCTTAAATCTGAGCATGAAAAAGTGATTATTGGCCGTGATAAAAAGATGAATGAAGCTGAAAAAAGGATTAGAGAAAAAGAATCACGAGTTTCATTAGAATTAGATAAAAATAAAAAACTCAACAGATCTATAGAGAATAAAGAAAAAGATTTTGATTATAAACTTGAGTTTATTGAGAAAAAGAAAAATGAAGTTAATAAACTTCATAAAAATCAAGTGCAACAATTAGAGGTTATTTCTGGATTATCGGCAAATGATGCTAAAGATGAATTAATGGAAACATTAAAAGAAGAAGCCAAAACAGATGCTATGGCTTTTATTCAAGATACTTTAGAAGAGGCTAAACTTACGGCTCAGCAAGAAGCAAAAAAAGTGGTTTTAAATACAATTCAAAGAGTAGGAGTAGAGCAAACAGTAGATAATTGTGTTTCGGTATTTAATCTGGATAATGACGATGTAAAAGGCAGGATTATTGGTAGAGAAGGTCGAAATATTCGAACTTTAGAATCTACAACTGGAGTTGAAATTATTGTTGATGATACTCCAGAAGCTATTATTTTATCTTGTTTTGACCCTGTTAGAAGAGAGATTGCCAGGTTATCTATGCATAAATTAGTTACAGATGGTAGAATTCACCCTGCAAGAATTGAGGAAGTTGTTGCTAAAACAACCAAAGAAATTGATCAAGAGATTGTAGAAATAGGAAAACGTACAGTAATAGATTTAGGAATTCATGGTTTACATCCCGAATTGATTAAAACTGTTGGTAGAATGAAGTATCGATCAAGTTATGGTCAGAATTTATTGCAACATTCACGTGAAGTTGCTAACTTATGTTCTATCATGGCAGCCGAATTAGGGTTGAATGCTAAAATTGCTAAAAGAGCTGGTTTATTGCATGATATTGGTAAAGTTCCTGATACTGATACGGAATTGCCTCATGCAATTTTGGGTATGCAATGGGCAGAGAAATATGGTGAAAAACCTGATGTTTGTAATGCTATTGGAGCCCACCATGACGAAATTGAAATGAAATCTTTATATGCTCCAATTATACAGGTTTGTGATGCAATTTCAGGAGCAAGGCCAGGAGCAAGGCGCCAGGTTATCGATTCATATATCCAAAGATTAAAAGAGTTAGAAGATGTTGCTTTTGGCTTTAGTGGAGTGCAAAAAGCTTATGCAATTCAGGCAGGTAGAGAGTTACGTGTGATAGTTGAGAGTGAAAAAGTAGATGATACAAAAGCAGCTGAACTTTCATTCAATATAACTCAAAAAATACAAAATGATATGACTTATCCGGGACAGGTTAAGGTTACAGTGATTAGAGAAACTAGAGTAGTGAATATTGCTAAATAATAATATTTTAGTTTAAATATTGTAAAGTGTTAGCTTATTAATTTTGATAGAAATATACAAGACCTCTGATATAATCAGAGGTTTTTTTATATATAATACTTTACTGTTTTCTTGTTTAGATTGAAGCTTATTTTACCATTTTGACATAAAAAAACCGCTTTTGAAAGCGGTTTTTAATGACGTTATAGAATTTTTAAATATCTTCAAAATTTACATCAGTAAAACTTTGAGGAGTATTTTCTTCAGTACTTTCTCCATTTGTATAAACTTCTTTAGTACTTTGAAAATCTTTTTGGTGACGTTCAGAAATTACTTCTTGACCTTTTTCATTAACGATATAATCAGTAGCACTTCCTAGCATTTCTTTAAAGGTTACAAAATCTTCCTTGTATAGATAAATTTTGTGTTTTTTATAGTGAAATGAACCATCATCATGAGTAAATTTTTTACTCTCAGTAATTGTTAGATAATAATCACCAGCTTTTGTTTCTCTTACATCAAAAAAGTAAGTTCTTCGACCTGCTCTTAAAACTTGAGAGAAAATCTCTTCTTGTTCGATAAACCCTTTCTCGCTCATATTTCTTTTTATATTAATTAATTTAATGATATATACCGACAAATCTATAAAATTAAACCAAACCTGCAACAATTATTTTAATACTTTTCGAGGTATTTATTTACTATTTGTTGATTTCTCTTCAAGTTGTTGATTATAAATGTCTTGATAGTATCCTTTTTGATTTTTTAACTCTGTATGGTTACCTTTTTGAATAACTTTACCTTTTTCCAGTACAATTATTTTATTAGCATTTTTCACAGAAGAAGTTCGATGGCTTACTATGATTGTAGTCTTTCCTTTGCTTTCTTTTTCTAAGTTATTTAAGATTATTTCTTCAGTTTCGGTGTCAACTGCAGAGAGGCAATCATCAAAAATTAAAATCTTAGGTTTTGAGATAATTACTCTGGCAATTGAAATTCTTTGCTTTTGACCACCCGATAATGTAACACCACGTTCTCCAACCAATGTGTCATATTTATTGTTGAATTGCTGAATATTATGATCGATATAAGCATTTTTAGCAGCATCTATTATTTCCTCATCTGAAGCATTCTCATTTCCAATCTTTATATTGTTTTTAATGGTATCAGAAAATAAAAAAGCATCCTGAGGAACAAAACCGATACTATCTCTTAGTGAGCGTAAATTTATATTCTGTATGGAATTATTATCGATTAATATATCACCTTTGTCAATATCATATAACCTGGCAATTAAATTAACAATTGTAGATTTACCAGAGCCAGTTTTGCCTAATATAGCAAGAGTTTCACCTTTCTTTATATGGAAACTTATATCGTTCAAAGCTGTGATATTTGTATCATCGTAAGTAAAACTAACATTTTTAAATTCAATATCTCCTTTGATATTTGTTGGCAAATCTTGAGTATTTTGAATTTCTGGAACTTCGTGTAAAAATTCATTAATTCTTCTTTGAGAAACTTCAGCTTGTTGAACAATTGAGGTAACCCATCCAACTACCGCAACCGGCCAGGTAAGCATGTTTATATAAATAATAAATTCAGCAATGGTACCAATATTCTGAATTTCCCCACTTATATACTGCATTCCGCCGATATATATTACCAAAATATTGCTAATTCCTATAAGTAAGATCATTAAAGGAAAGAATAATGCTTGTGCTTTAAAAAGTGAAATATTTTTATCCTTACTATCTGAAGCTAATTTTTCAAAATCAGTTAAAGTTTGTTCTTCAATACTATAGGCTTTAACCACATTAATTCCCGAAAATATTTCTTGAGAAAAAGTTGTTAATTTTGATAAATATTGTTGTACGATGCTGCTTCGTTCATTGATAATCTTACTTAAAAGATAGATAGATACAGATAAAATTGGAAAAGGCAATAAAGTATAAATAGTGAGTTTAACATCAATTTGGAGCATCTTTGTGATTCCAATAACGAATAATACAAGCATATTCATGGTGTACATAATTGCCGGACCAAAATACATTCTAACTTTACCGACATCTTCACTTATTCGGTTCATTAAATCGCCTGTACGATTCTTTTTGTAAAAATTTAGGGATAATTCTTGGTATTGGTGATAGATCTCATTTTTAAGGTCAAATTCGATTAAACGCGACATTACAATCAAAGTTTGGCGCATTAGAAATGTAAAGAAACCAGCTAATATAGCTGCTCCTATTATAAAAAGAATATTAATGAATAATTCATGTTTAACAACATCAATATCGGTAATGATATTCCTATTATAATCTTCAACGGAATTAAGAGAGTTTCTTATTAGTTGTGGAATTTGTAATGCAAATATTTTTGAACCAACTGTTATTACTAAACCAAATATCAATCGGAAACGATATTTATAAAAGAATTTATTTAAGTATCGGAGGTTTTTCACACATTATAGATTTTGATATCTAATTAGGATTTATCTAAATTAACCTAAAAATCAGTTGACGAAGATAAAGGAAAAAAGAATAGAAATTAAGCGAGTAAATATTTTAGTTAATTAATTTTAAAAATAATCACTACCTATCTCTATAGTACTTAGAATCAATCATTTTATTTTTTGATTTTGTACGGATAGCATAATTAAAACCGTTGAATACACTATAGGCTCCTGATTCACCGTTTTTATTTAGAGCAATAAAACCAACTTGTAAATTTGTGAGATCTTTGTGTTTTTTGATGATTCTGCTTACAGCTTCTTTACAGGCTTCGTTTGGCGTCATTCCATTACGCATTAATTCTACAACTATTGCACTTCCAGCAATTCGTATTACCGCTTCTCCAACGCCAGTTGCACAAGCAGCTCCAACTTCATTGTCAACAAATAATCCGGCACCAATTATTGGAGAGTCACCAACTCTTCCGTGAATTTTATATGCCATTCCGCTAGTTGTACAAGCACCGGATAAGTTACCTTTTTCATCGATGGCAAGTAATCCAATTGTATCGTGATTTTCACTATTAATTATAGGTTGATATTTTGATTTCTCTTTCCATATTTCCCATTGTTCTTTTGATTTTTTGGTAAGTAAGTTTGTTTTTTTAAACCCTTTTTCAAAAGCAAATTGTCTTGCACCCTCTCCAACTAACATAACATGTTGTGTTTCTTCCATAACTTTTCTGGCAACCGAAATAGGATTTTCAATATCCTGTAAAAATGCAACGGCACCACATTGATTATTTTCATCCATGATACATGCATCCAGAGTAACGATTCCATCTCTATCTGGTAATCCGCCAAGACCAACACTTGTATTGTTTGGGTCAGATTCTGTAATTCTAACACCTGCTTCAACAGCATCTAATGCAGTTCCTCCTTTTGAAAGAATTTTCCAGGATGCTTCATTGGCTTCCATACCATGATTCCAGGTTGAAATAACAATTGGTTTTGTACTTGATTTTATAGGTGTTAATTCAACTTCTTGTTGTGTTGATGCAATTATTGGATTAGTAATAACAGCAGCAGTTCCAAGTGCGGTAAGTTTTAGAAAGTTTCTACGTGATTTCATTTTCATTGTTTGAAAAATATATTTTATTATGATATAAAAATAATAATTAATTGTCAGGTTATTAGATCAATATCAATTTATTATAATTATTACAAAAAAAACCTCCTTGCATTTCTGCAAAGAGGTATGATAAATGTTAATCCATTTAGAAATGAAGTGTCTAATCTAAATTATCTATTCTGAAAAACAAACTTATCATCTATACTATCTAATAAAATATTACTTTGTGCAGAAATATTTCCTGCTAATATTTCTTTAGATAATTCATTTAATACTTCTCTTTGAATTACCCGCTTTATAGGTCTTGCTCCAAATTGAGGATTAAAGCCTTTATCGGATAAACTATCAATAGCTTCTTTAGTTACAGAGAAAGTAATATTTTTCTCTTTAAGCATTTTTGTCAAAAGGTTTATTTGTAATTCAACTATTTGTTTTACTTCATCTTTATTTAATGGAGTAAACATGATGATTTCATCAATTCGATTTAAAAACTCTGGGCGAACTTGTTTCTTTAAAATATCAATAACATCATTTTTAGTTTTTTCTATAACTTCATCTCTATTATTCATATCAATATTTTCAAAATTTTCTTGAATAACATGCGCTCCAATATTTGAAGTCATAATGATAATTGAATTTTTAAAATCAGCAACCCGTCCTTTATTGTCAGTTAACCTACCTTCATCGAGTACTTGCAATAAAATATTAAAAGTATCTGGGTGGGCTTTTTCAATTTCATCTAATAAAATAACCGAATAAGGCTTTCTCCTTACAGCTTCGGTTAATTGACCGCCTTCATCATATCCAACATATCCAGGAGGCGCACCAATTAATCTGCTAACTGCATGGCGTTCTTGGTATTCGCTCATATCAATTCGGGTCATAGCGGATTCATCATCAAATAAATAATCGGCTAGAGCTTTTGCTAATTCGGTTTTACCAACTCCAGTAGTTCCTAAAAATAGAAAAGAACCAATAGGTTTTTTAATATCTTGTAAACCAGCTCTTGAACGGCGTACTGCATCAGATACAGCTTGTATTGCTTCATCTTGGCCAATAACTTTTTTGTGTAATTCTTCTTCTAATTGTAATAGTTTTACACGATCGCTTTGTAGCATTTTTTGCACAGGAATACCTGTCCATTTTGCAACAACTTCAGCAATATCATCACTAGTAACTTCTTCATTAATTAGGGAGTTGCCTTGATTTTCTTCTAGATCTTTTTCAAGTTCTTCTAATTTTTCTTCTTCTTCTTTTATTTTTCCATAACGGATCTCAGCGACCAAGCCATAATTTCCTTCTCGTTCTGCACGTTCGGCTTCTAATTTATATTTTTCAATATTTTCTTTGGCTGTTTGTACATTATCAATTACTTCTTTTTCACTAACCCATTTTGCATTAATTTCATTACGTTTTTCTTTTAAATTAGCTAACTCTTCTTTGATAGTTTCCATTTTCTTTTTATCGTTTTCACGTTTAATGGCTTCTAATTCAATTTCAAGTTGCATAATTTTACGATCCAAAACATCTAATTCTTCGGGTTTTGAATTGATTTCCATACGTAATTTTGCAGCAGCCTCATCCATTAGATCAATTGCTTTATCTGGTAAGAATCTATCCGAAATATATCGTTGAGACAATTCAACGGCGCTAATTATGGCACTATCTTTAATATTTACTTTGTGATGTGTTTCGTATTTATCTTTAATTCCTCTAAGAATAGAAATAGCACTTTCAGTATCTGGTTCATCAACTATTACTTTTTGGAAACGTCTTTCTAAAGCTTTATCTTTTTCAAAATGTTTTTGATATTCATCAAGAGTTGTAGCACCAATTGCTCTAAGTTCACCTCTTGCCAAGGCAGGTTTCAAAATATTTGCTGCATCCATAGCACCTTGACCACCACCTGCACCAACTAAAGTGTGGATTTCATCAATAAATAATACGATGTTACCTTCGGCTGATATTACCTCTTTTACAACTGATTTTAGGCGTTCTTCAAACTCACCTTTGAATTTTGCACCTGCAATTAGATCACCCATATCTAAAGAATAAATTACTTTATCCTGTAAATTTTCAGGTACATCACCTTTAACTATTCTATGTGCTAAACCTTCGGCAATAGCTGTTTTACCTGTACCAGGTTCTCCAATTAAAATAGGGTTATTCTTGGTTCTTCTAGATAGAATTTGTAAGATTCGTCTAATCTCTTCATCTCTACCAATTACAGGGTCTAATTTTCCTTCATTGGCTAATTCGTTAAGATTTTTTGCATATTTATTTAATGCATTATAAGTTTCTTCAGCAGATTGTGAAGTAACTTTTTTTCCTTTTCTTAATTCTTCGATGGCACTTTTTAGATCTTTTTCATTTATACCATTGTCTTTCATCAGTTGAGAAGTATCTCCTTTTGATTTCAAAATAGCTAAGATTAAATGTTCTAATGAAACATATTCATCTTTCATTTTTTTTGCAATATTACTTGCATCTAAAAGCATTGAATTAGCATTTTTTGAAAGCATTAATTCTCCTCCTTCAACTTTAGGGAAACTTTTAATGATATTGTCAAGTGTTTGTTTAAAAAGATCAACATTAACTCCTAATTTATTTAAAATAAACGGAGTAACATTTTCATCAACTTCAAAAATACCTTTTAAAATATGTGCATTTTCAATTTGTTGTTGTCCAAAGCCTTGTGCAATTTGTTGTGCTTTTTGAATAGCTTCTTGTGATTTTATAGTGAAATTATTAAAGTTCATAAGTTTAAATTTAAGTTCGATAATTTAATTTCAAATAGTGTTCCAAATCTAAAAAATTCAATAACACCGTCATAATGACACTCTTAATATGATAAAATAAGACATATTGACATTATAAAGCTTATATAAAGTTAATCAAAAAAACAATACATTTGAAAATTCATTTTATAAATAATATGAACTTTTTTATTTTTTTTTCACATCAACATGAATCAAATGATTTTCCAGATAGTTCTATTTGGAAAGAATTAATTGAATCTTCACAACTTGATGATATATCAAAGTTGTCATTTGAGCGTCCTGTTGTAATTTTTAAACACAGTATTCGTTGTGGAATAAGTAAGAGTGTGTTAAGTAGATTTGAATCGAAAGTTTTAAAGGAAAGTATTGATTTACCCTTGTATTATTTAGATTTGCTTACGCACAGAGATTTATCTGATTTAATATCTTATAAATTTCATGTTACACATCAATCTCCTCAGTTATTGATAATATCTGACGGTAAGTCGATTAAAAGTCTATCACATTATGATATTCTGGATATTGATTTAAAAGAATTTGAAAACTAGTTTATTAAACTATTCTATCCTTATCGTAAGGAATCGTTTTTAATAGATATTCTATAGCTTCAACTCTAGCATCTTGTTTCCTGTTAGCTTTTATTACTTTAAAAGGAATCCCATTGTTTTTAGTATTCTCAAACATTCTGTCTTTAAATAGGGTATATTTATCCCAAAGTTCTTGTGCTTTTTGATCAACAGGTGTAATTTTCCATTGTTTTAGCATATTATTTTTAATCTCGCTAAATCGTTTGGCTTGTTCTTTTTTTGAAATTGACATATAAATTTTGACAATTTGTGTACCTGATTCAGTAACCATTCTTTCAAAATCATTAACCTGATTCATAAAAATATTGTATTCTTCTTCTGTACAAAATCCGTTTACGGGTTCAATGACAGCACGGTTATACCAGCTTCGGTCAAAAAATAGTATTTCTCCTGCTTTAGGAAATTTATTTATATAGCGTTGAAAATACCATTGACTTTCTTCTTCTTCACTTGGTTTTGGTAATGCAACAATACGGAAAAAACGAGGATTGATTCTTTCTGAAATACGGCGAATAGCTCCACCTTTACCTGCAGCATCTCTACCTTCAAAAATTACAATTACCCTTTGTTTGTTATCGATAATATGAGCTTGAAGTTTAATCAATTCAACTTGTAGCTTTTTTAACTTTTTGGTATAATTATAGTAGCGTATTGCTTTTGCATAATTTAAAGGATTATCATGTGTTAGCAAAGAGGTTAGTGCTACCTTTTTATTAAGTATTATTACGTCTTCTTCTGTGATTTGTTTATTCATAATTTCTACTGATCATATTTTTTTATAGAACGGAAATACCTACTAATAACATTTGGATCAGTAAATAAAGTTGTTTTACTATCGCCTTTTCCTTCATAGTCAAACTGAGATAAAACATGTCGCATACATTCTAATCTTGCTGTTTCTTTATCATTGGTTTTTACAATAATCCAAGGTCCAAAGTTTGTATGAGTTTTACTAAACATCAATTCTTTATATTTGGTATAATCATCCCAGTAAATTTGTCCTTTTTTATCTACTTCGCTAAATTTCCATCGTTTTAAAGGATTGTCATTTCTGGCATCAAATCTTTTTGCTTGTTCATCTTTTGTTATCGATAACCAAAACTTAATAATAATAACACCATCTTCATAAAGCATGTGTTCAAATTCAGGCAACTGAAGCATAAACTGACTGTATTGTTTATCAGAACAAAAACTCATAACAGGCTCAACAACAGCGCGATTATACCAACTTCTGTCAAAAAAAACAATTTCACCTGGGTTTGGTAACTGTTGAATATATCTTCTAAAATACCATTGTCCTCTTTCAATATCAGTAGGTTTCGATAAGGCAACTAAACGTGTAGAACGAGGGTTCAAATGTTCCATAAATCTTCGAATATTTCCACCTTTACCCGCAGCATCTCTACCTTCAAAAATTATAGCTACTCTTTTTTTATTTTTTTGTACCCACCGTTGAAGTTTAACTAATTCAATTTGTAATAATTGTTTTTCGGTTTCGTAATTTACTGTATTTAAGACCTTGTTAATATTGATATTCTTTTTATGAATTATATTAAGTAATTCCTCTTTAGTAGAGACACTTTCAAAGTCACTTTTATCTAATTTAATCTTTTTTAACATGATATATATTATTTTACAGGAGCACAGGCGTTAGCATTAATTGAGATATTCAATTTTGCATCAGGAGGAGAAAGATAAGGAATTCCTAATCCCAATCCTCTTAAAATGAATAATAACCCAATAATTATTACAAATATAGGAATTGCTTTTTGAATTTTATTTCTTACAGAAAGATTTACAAAATTACCAAGCATTATTGCGCCTGTCATCATTGGAATAGTTCCTAATCCGAAAAGAAACATATAAAAAGCTCCAACAGCAGGAGTTCCAGCTGCAATGGCTCCAATTACAGCCATATATACCAATCCGCAAGGTAAAAAACCATTAAAAAAGCCTATTAAGAAGAAAGCTTTATTTGATTTTTGTTTTAAGTATAAGCCTAAATTTGATTTAATTTTTCCAATTATTCCATAAAGAGGTCTTGTGAAATTATACTTGTTTAAAAGGTTAGCAGGAATAATAACAGATAAAATCATAATTACTCCCATTAGAATTGATAATCGTTGTTGAAACCCAGCTAAATAGAGTCCTTTACCAACGAGACCAAATAATAGTCCAATAATAGAGTAGGTGAGAAGTCTCCCAAAATGATAAAGAAAGGTTTGCCATATCATTTTTGCTTTGTTATTTCGGTCAACCGGTAATACAAAAGCAATGGGACCACACATTCCTAAACAATGAAAACTTCCTAGTAAACCTAGAATAAATGCAGTATAAAACATAGAGTAAATTTATTAGTAGGTTTTATTAATAAAAAATAGATTCTTTTAATAAATATTTTTCATCATTAAATTGCCAATCAATTCTAACATTCCATTTTCCAGAAGCGAGTAAGCTATCGGGTATATGTAAATTATATCCTTTAAGGTCAATATCTTTTTTGAAATCTATTTTACTATTTGAAGGTCTTTGAAAGTTTATTGTTCCTTCTATTTTATTAAAATCTTTATCCTCAGGAAAATGAATCATTATTCCTTTTTCAAAATTTTTAATAGTCACATTATTAGTAAGTTTAGAAGCATTATTTAGTTTGTCAATTTCTTTTTGATAATATAATTCATCTGTGTAATAATCTTCTGAAACTAGATGATGATCATATTTATCTAAAAAGGTAACTCTATAAACAAACTGTAAAATAAATATCATAAATAGCGCCATTGCAACTACAATACCTGTACCCCAATTCCATTTAATTTTCATTTTAATTATTTTTTAGATTTAATTTCCTATTTAATTTTGACAGGAGCAGGGAAATTGGTTGTTGATGATTCTATCATTTCTCCATTTTGAAATACTCCAATTTCTATTTTTTCTTTAGACTTAGAAATATCTTTCTTATTGATATTAATAAATAAAGTTTTTTCATCTAAACCAATTTTTGGAAGATTAATTTTACCTCCAATCATCTGAACACTACCTTTATGCGAAATTAATTTAACATTAAGATTTTCGTATGTATCATTGGTTTTATTGATCATTTTAATAGAATATACATTTTGAATTGTATCTCCTTTTGTGCTATACATTTGACCTGGTAAACGTAAAATAGTTGCTTGTACATCATTTCTTGAAAATAATAAAGCAACAAGAACAGTAACTAGGATGCCTAAAATAATTGTGTAACTAATAATTCTAGGAGTAAATTTGAATTCCTCACCATCAGCTATATTATTCTCTGATGCATATCTAATTAACCCTCTATCAAATCCAGCTTTGTCCATCATGGCGTCGCATGCATCTATACAAGCAGTACAATTAATACACTCTAACTGGGTTCCATTTCTAATATCAATACCTGTAGGACAAACAACAACACATTGTTTACAATCTATACAATCGCCATATCCTTTATCTTCACGATTCTCTTTTTTATGTAATTTACTTCTACCATTTGAGCTTTCACCACGAACATAGTCATAGCCTACTACAATTGATTTCTTATCTAATAAAGCCCCTTGTAAGCGTCCATATGGACAAGCAATGATACAAACCTGTTCCCTAAACCATGCAAAGATAAATAGGAAAGCGAGTGAAAATACTATAAGTTTTATTAAAGTATCCCAATGTTGAGACGGACCATCTTTAATGTATTGTATAAGAGTATCACTTCCAATGAAATATGCTAAAAATATATTGGCAAAAAAGAAAGATAATAGAAAAAATATAACCCACTTTAATACTCTTTTAAATATTTTTTCAGCATTCCAAGATTGTTTTGATAGTTTTATTTGTTTTCCTCTATCGCCATCAATGGCATATTCAATTTTTCTAAAAACATGTTCCATAAAAATAGTTTGTGGACAAATCCATCCACAAAATATTCTACCAAAAATTACTGTAAACAAAATAATAAAAACAACACCCACCAGCATAGATAGAACAAGTAAATAAAAATCTTGTGGCCAGAATGGTTGTCCGAATATATTATATTTCCGTTCTAAAACGTTAAAGAGTAAAAACTGATTTCCATTAATTTTAATAAATGGAGAAGCTATAAAAATGGCAAGTAATATCCAACTTACATAAGTACGATAATTTGTAAATTTTCCTTTAGGTTTTTTTGGATGTATATAATTTCTATGACCATCTTCATCAATTGTTGCAATTGAATCTCTAAAACTTACATTCTCTTGTGATATTTGTGACATAAGACTAATTTTAAAAACTTTGAAAAGGCTATATTGTTATTAAAACAACAATAGCCTTTTCATACTACTAACTAAAAAAATCAAAAAAACAGTAACACATTTTTAAGAATATAATGTTGTTTACTGTTTACTCCAATTAATATCTCCTTCAGGTGTTTTTGGGTTTGCAGCCGTTGTACCTTGAAGAGTAATTACATAACTTGATACTTGTTGACGTTGCTCAGCATTTAGTATTGTTTTCCAAGCAACCATTCCTTTCCCTGGTCGTCCACCTTCTGATATTGTGTGGTAGATTTTTTCCATTCCACCACCTAATATCCATTTATCATCGGTAAGATTCGGGCCAATACCACCGCCACCATCTGCCATATGGCATGCAACACAATAAGTATTAAATGCTTTTTTACCTTCTGCTAAACTAGCATCATCTGTTAATAATGTAACATCAGTCTTAAATAATTCAGGATTAGCTATTTTATAAGCTTCAATTTCTTTTTGAGCTTTAGCTACTTCATTATTATATTCTTTATCTTGTAGGTAATTTTCACTATTAAAAAATACTTGAGTATAGTAAAATACCGAAATAAGAATTGTTATAATAAACCCTGCTTTCCACCAAGGTGGTAAGACATTATCCAATTCTTTAATTCCATCATAATCATGATCCATCATTATATCTTCTTCCTT
>DAOUQH010000036.1 GCA_030625645.1 Flavobacteriia bacterium
TCAGATATTATTTCAATCTCACAGATTACTAACCGATGTCTAACCCAACTCCTATATTCCATTCTTGTTGATGTTTGTTAGTTGGGTGGTTGGTACTTTACCCTATGATGGATACCAGTATCATATATAAATAGAGAGAAAATCCCCAAACGTAAAGAAATAATGAAAAAAAGTGAAATTATTTTCAAAGTAGTGATTCTAAACACATAAGAAAACCCTATTTTCATAGGGTTTAAGAGGGGATAACAAAAAAGAGGGGATATTCTATTATTTTAATTAAAAACACTTAAAACGTTTGATATTCTTGAATTTTGAATAATCTTTTTCATCGAATTTATATTCAGGAGGTAATTTTATTAAAAAATCATACTTTTCAGAATCAGGTTCAACCTCATCATCAGAGAACATATATTTTAGTATATCTCTACATACTAATCTTTTTCTAAGTTCTCGTAATTCGAGTTCTATTTGGAGTGATGAAGTTGTATTCATTATGAAGGTGTTTATTACTTAATGATTTTAAAAATGAAAGGTTAACATCCTTCTCAATTTATTCTTTTAAGACGAATTTTACTTATCTTGTAAATGGAATGAATGATTATTTTTGAGGACAAAACCATTTTATGTAAGTACCCCCTTTTGTTTAAAAATTTAGTAGAAATTCAACAAAATATATCTTAAAAAAAGGTAAAAAAATAAAATTTATAAAAACTACAATTTAGAGAGTGTTTTTTAATCAAAATATAATGTAACAATTTTGTTATCAGTAATATGTAAACATAATTTAAAATAAAAATATTTATATATTAAAAACTGTAACTGTGGAAATTTGGTGATTACAAACATTATACTTCTTTAAATTTACTCACTAATATTCTTGGAGTACCATCTCCGAAAACAGATATTGATGGTAGTCAGGTTGGCCATGTTTATTATCAAGAAGATGATATAGAAAGAATCGCTAAATATTGCGAAAATGATACTTTAGCTGTAGCTCAAGTTTATTTACGTTTTATGAATTTGGAAATATTGAAAGAAAAACAAATCATTAAGGTTAAATAAGCCTCCCCAAATTATAGTATCATAAGTGATGGTTTAATTAAAGCAAAAGCTACTGTTGTTTCGGTATATAATTCCGAAAAACTTCCCAAAGAAGAATCTATAAAAATTGTAGATAAACATCAAGAGGAATTACTTCTAAATTCAGGCTTGTTAAAACGGTTTTCTAGTAAACGTTATTTAGTTCTTATTAAAATTAAAGATTTCAAAAATATCAAACCTTTTAAAATTGACAGATCTGATTATAAAAATATGGATGATTGGTTACTTGTTGGCAGTATTAAAAAAACAAAAAATCCGTAAATAATTGATAATCAATTATATTACGGATAAATTTTGTGGTACCTCCAGGAATCGAACCAGGGACACATGGATTTTCAGTCCATTGCTCTACCAACTGAGCTAAGGTACCATCGCTTTTAGCGGGTGCAAATATATATCTAAATTTATTACTTGCAAAAGAAATCTATTGTATTTTTGTGTAAAATATTTCACATTATATGAATCTAGTTATTGATATTGGTAATACTTTTACAAAAGTGGCTGTATTTAAAGAAAATACGCTTATTTATAAAGAAGGAACCAACAAAGAAAATTTATTAAAGGTCTTAAATGAGGTTTTAAAAAAATACACTATTTCTAATGCAATTTTTTCAAGTGTTGGTAAAATTGACAATCGTGATTTTAATAAAATTAAACAATTATTCAATCTTATAGTATTAAATTATGATACCAAAATTCCTTTTAAAAACTTATATAGTACCCCAAAAACATTAGGAGTTGATAGAATTGCTTTAATCTCGGGTGCTGTTAGTCAATTTCCAAACCAAAATGTACTGGTTATTGATGCTGGTTCATGCATCACTTATGATTTTGTTAATATTAAAAAAGAATATTTTGGTGGTGCAATTTCTCCAGGAATCGAAATGAGATACAAGTCTATACATAAATATACGGCCAATTTACCAAAATTATCAAAAACTAAAATTCCGGCAATTGGAAATTCAACCGAAAATGCAATTCATTTAGGTGTATTAAATGGAGTGTTTTTGGAAATTGAAGGAATAATTGAACAATATAAGAGTGAAAATAGAAAATTAACAATCATTTTAACAGGTGGAGACACAAATTTCTTGTCTGAAAACATAAAAAGTAGCATATTTGCGAATTCAAATTTTCTGTTAGAAGGATTGAACAGCATTATGATTCATAATTTACAAGAATGATTAAAAAAATATTAGTACTACTTACCTTATTTTTCTCAGTAGTTACTTATGCACAAAAACTGAATTCTTCTCCATATTCTTTTTTTGGAATTGGTGATCCATTTTCACTAAAAAGTGTAGAAGAAATTGGAATGGGAAAAATTGGTGGTGCCTTAGATAGTAAATATCAACTTAGCTTTACAAATCCAGCATCCTACGCCTCTCTAGAATTGACTACTTATGTTTTTGCTGGAGGAAACAAAGCAACTAGATATGACGATGGTGAAGATGATCAAATCAGTTCACATGCATCCTTAAATTATCTTGCCATGGGGATTCCTATTAGAGGAAATCAAGCATTGGCATTTGGTTTACAATTAAATACTGCTGTAGGATATTCATTAGTAGATCAAGATTTTGAAACTATCGATGAAGAAGAGATATTACTCGAATCTAATTATTATAGAGGAACAGGTGGTACAAATAGAGTATTTCTAGGATATGGATACCAGTTTCCATTTAATTTAAATTTAGGTTTTGAAGCTGCTTATATTTTTGGTGGTATTGATAATAGTATTCTAAATAGTAGATATAATTTAGAATTAGCAACAAAGTATCAGGTAGATTCATATATAAAAGGTTTTGAATTTAAAGGAGGGGCTTTATTCAAACAAAAAATAAAAGAAAATATTGAAATAAAACTAGGTACAGCTTTTACCTTTGCAAAAGAATTAAAAGATGAAGGAGATGAGTACCTCATTTCTGTAAGTAACCTAGGAGTAACCAGAGATTCTTTATACAATAACCCGCATAAAGCTACCATATCTTATCCGCTAAAATCTGTTGTTAGTGCTGGAGTTGGAGAAGAAAACAAATGGTTTATTGGTGCTGAATATAGTTTTATGGATGCAATTGATTTTGAAGGTAAATTTTACGAAAATCAAAAAGCATATGAATATGATAAATCTTCAATGATATCATTTGGTGGATTTTATCTTCCAAAACAAAATTCAATTTCAAATTATTGGGAAAGAGTAACTTATAGAGCTGGTTTTAGTTATAAAAGATTAGGCTTGGTGATTAATGATACCGAAATTAATGATTATGGCATATCTTTTGGTGTAAGTTTACCTATGGGAGTTAGGCTATCTAATGTAAATTTAGGATTTGAACTGGGGAAAAGAGGTGAAACAACTGGTAACCTTATTGAAGAAAAATACCTTAACTTTAGGCTGAGTTTATCTTTAAACGATAGATGGTTTAATAAACGAGTGTTAGATTAAAAAGACAATTAAATAAAAATATAAATCTATTAATTATGAATTTTAAAAAAGGCTTTGCAATAGTGCTTTTTCTATTAATTGGAATTTCAACAATTAATGCACAAGACAAGTATGGTAACGAACCTGATAAATGTAAAACCAACCTTTCCATCTTTTACGAATATGCAAAAGTAGGAAACTATGAGCCTGCAAAAGAACCATGGAAATGGTGTATCGATAATTGTCCGAAATCTTCTAAAAACCTATATAAATACGGTTTAAAAATGGCAGAAGCTGATTATAATAAATCTGTAGGGAAACTTAGCAGTAAAGCAGAAGGTACAAATATTGAAAAAGTTGGAAGAGAATATTTTGATAAATCAAAAGTAAATAAAGCAGATGCATCAAAATATGCACAACAAATTAACGATTTATACGCATTGCGTATAAAAAATTTCCCAGATAATTTAGGGAAAGTTTATAGTGACTGGGCCAATTTTGAGTTTAAAAGAGCTTCTTTAGAAGGAATTACTAATAGAGAAGCCATCTATGATAAATTATCAAAATCTTTTAAAGCTGATCCTACAGGGATGAGTGTTAAAAATTTAGGTTATTACTTTCAGGCATTTACTGCACACCATAAGGATACAAATCCACAATTAGTTTTTGATACTTATGATGACATTAATGATGCTGTGGGTAAAAAGATGGAGAAATTTTCCAAAGAACTTGACGTTTTAGTAGGAAAAGAAGTATCCGGTCAAACCTTGAGTTCTAAAGACAAAAAAAAGAAACATGCTCGTGAAGTTAATTTAGTTGCTTTAGGTCAAGTAGAAGGTTTATTGGATGATACTCTTAGTAAAATTGCTACATGCGAAAGATTAATTCCACTCTATAATGATACTTTTGATGCACATAAAACTGATGTAAAATGGTTAAAAAGAGCCGTTTCTCGTTTAAATCAAAAAGGTTGTACAGGAGATGATCTTTACCCAAAAATGGTTGAATCATACGTAAATGCTGCTCCTTCGTCTGATGCTTATGTATTTTATGCAGGAATACTAATGGATCAAGGTAATCAAAATAAAGCAGAAGAATACTTTAAAAAAGCCATTGATCTTGAGGATGATAATTATAAAAGAGCAAATTACTATTATCGTTTGGCTATAATCATGAAAAATAAAGGTCAAAAAAGTAAAGCTAGAAATTATGCTAACAAAGCTCTAAAAGAAAGACCAAGTATGGGTCATGCTTATTTATTAATTTCAAATTTATATGCATCTAGTGCAAATTCTTGTGGAACTGATGAGTTTTCAAAACGTATGGTTTACGTTGCAGCAGCAGATAAAGCAAGAAGAGCAAAAGCTGTTGATCCAAGTATAACTGCTACAGCCAACAAATACATAAAAAGCTATATGGCAAGTGCACCTTCAAAAAAATTAATATTCAAATTAGGAATGGCGTCTGGCACACCTCATAAAATTACATGCTGGATTGGTGAAACAGTTCGAATTCCGTAAATTTAGCGTATGCTAAAAATATTTTCAAATAATATCAAGAACATTGCTACTATAATTATAGTAGCAATGTTTTTTTCTTGTGGGAATAAATTGCAAGAAGTAGAAGATTTTTTAGCTGAAAAGAATCTTCCAATTGGTGAGGCAAAAGAAGTTAACTTAATATATACAGATTCGGGAAGAATTAAAACAAAACTACTTACTCCTATAATGTATGATTTTTCAAATAGAAAGGATCACCCATATACAGAATTTCCAAAAGGTATAACAATAATAACTTTTGATGATCGTGGTGATTCAGTTACTCTCAAAGCAGATTATGCTATTACTTTTACTAAAACAAAAATATCAGAGGCTGTTGGTAATGTTAGTATCTTAAATCACAGTGAAAATTCAACACTAAAAACTAATCAACTTTTTTGGGATTCAGGAGAGCATTTTATCTATACAGAAAAAGATTTTACCTTAATTTCTAATACCGATACCATAAACGGAAAAGGTTTAGAAGCTAACGAAGATCTAACAAAAATTAATATGAAATCAGTTTACGGCACTGTTTACGTAAATGAAAGTGAATGATTATGAACAAATCTCTTAAACTTTTTGAGTATATTTATCTAATTATTGCTATAGTTTTTTCAGTAAAAGCTTTTAACACTTTAGAAATAAACCCTAAACAAGCTTATATTTATATGGCTTTTTCGGCTCTAGCCGTTTTAATGTATTTCTATAGAAAAAATTCTCATAAAAAGCTTGAAGATTAGTGTTATTTAATCATTTGTATTTCAGTTTACTACATCTTATTCTTTATTTTTTGTAAAAAAACATGCTTTTTCTATTATTCAAATGCCAAAATAACTAATAATCAATTACTTAAAAACAAAATATAAAAAATAATTATTTTGTATTCTACATTAAAAATAGTGATAAAGCACTTTTATTATTAAAACTAATCACGTATTTTCGCAAACTAAATTTTAAAGGAAAGGAAAATGGCAGTATTATCTAAAATAAGAGAACGTTCGGTATTTTTAATTATCATTATTGCATTGGCTCTGTTTTCATTTGTTCTTAGTGGAATATTTGACAGCAATAGCCCATTGTTTAATAAAAACGTATCTGATATAGGTGAAGTAAACGGAGAGACTATTAGTAGAGAGGAATTTGCACAAGAGGTAGAATTTTATCGTTCGAGATCAAACAATAAACCTGATCAAATGATGGAGGTGAATAATGCTTGGAATAGTGTAGTTCGTCAAAAAATTTACGCAACTCAATTAGAAAAATCTGGTGTAGTTGTTGGAGAAAAAGATATTTGGGATGCTTTAGTTGCTCAAATTAAAATGCAGAGAAGTCCAATGTTCTTAAATGATATAGGAATGTTTGACGAAGAAAAGTTAAAAGAATATATTGCTAACTTAAAAGAAAGCTCTGAAGATGACCAACAAAGTAAAGCTGCGTGGATAAACTGGATAAACTATGAAAAGAATATCAAATCAAGTTTAGAACAAAACACATACAATTCACTTATTAGTGCCGGCTTAGGAAGCACATTAAAAGATGGTGAAAGAGATTATAAATATCAAAATACAAATGTAAATCTTTCATATGTATATGTTCCTTTTTCAAGCATTGAAGAAAGTGACATAGATGTAAAAGATAGTGATATAGAAAACTATATCAAATCACATAAAGATAACTTTACTGCAGAAGCATCAAGAGATATTGAATTTGTAAACTTTGAAATAGTAGCAACTGAAGAAGATGAAGCAGCAATTAGGTCGGAATTAACTGATTTGATTAATGACAAAGAAGAATATAGTACTGCTGCAAAATCAAAAGTTAATATTACTGGGTTTTCAAATGCTACAGATATGGCTGATTTTTTCTCAACAAATGATTCAGATATACCATTTGATGCTAATTTTTATACTGAGAACAAACTTCCTAGTGCTTTATCCAAAGAAATTTTCTCAAAAAATATTGGAGAAGTTTTTGGCCCTTACAAAGAGGCTGGTTTTTATAAGATTTCTAAAGTAACTAATATTAAGCAGATGCCAGATTCTGTTAAAGCTAGTCATATATTAATTCCATTTATTGGTACAGCTACAGCTGATGCAACTGTTACCCAAACAGAAGGAGAAGCTAAAATAGTTGCTGATAGTATTTTAACAGTTCTTACCAAAGACAAAAGCAAATTTGAAGAAATTGCTAAAGAAATGTCAATTGACAAAGCAAGTGGTGCAAAAGGTGGAGATTTAGGGTGGTTTGTTTATTCAACAATGATTCCTGAATTTAGAGATTATGCTTTTGAAAATAAAATTGGAGATATGGGGGTTGTAAAATCTCAATTTGGATTCCATATCATTAAAATTGACGAACAAAAAAATCAACAAAAAAATGTTCAAATAGCAACATTTGTAAGAAAAATTGATCCATCTGAAAAAACAGAAAATCAAGTATTTGAGAAAGCAGAGACTTTTGCTTCAAATTTAGCTGAAGGTAAAAATTTTAAAGAACTTGCAGAAGAAAATACATACAAAGTAAACCCTGTTTTGGCTTTAAAAGCATTAGATTATAATATCCCTAATTTAGGCTCACAACGCCAAATAGTTCGTTGGTTATTTGAAGAAAATACCAATGAAAATGATATTAAACGTTTTGAGACAGATAAAGGTTATGTAGTTGTAAAATTAGATAAAAAGAAAAATAAGGGTCTTTCAGCTAGTGGAAGCAATGTTCGTCAAATCGTTTTAGATGAGAAAAAAGCTGCAATTATTGAAAATAGATCTAATGGCAATAGTTTAGAAGATATTGCAAAAGAGAATAATACAACTGTAAAATCTTCTTTGGCTGTAACTAACGCGAGTCCTGTTTTGCCTGGTGATGGCAGAATGCCAAAAATTATTGGTGTCGTTACTTCACTTGAGGAAAATAAATTAACAAAGAATATCGTAGGAGAAAAAGGAGTTATTTTTGCAATTGTTACAAAAATAAATTCACCTAGTGACTTAGATAATTATAATGCAAATAAAAAGAATTTAGATCGTAAACTAAAAAGTAGAAATTTACAAATATATAATGCAATAAAAGATAACTCAGATATTGTTGATAATAGAGCCTCTTTTTATTAAGAAACTCTATCAAATTGAGAGTATTTTAATGTAATCACTAAAGTTTTAATGATTAAAGTGATTATTTTATTTACTTTTTATATATTTGTTCATTCGTAACCTTGAATATTTAAGCTTACATTTATATAAACAGAAAATTATTAATCAAAATTATTTACAAATGAAACATTTAAAAAAAGTTCTATTTATTTTTTTAGCTGTTGCTGGTTTTACTAACCTTAACGCACAAAATGCAGATAACCCTTGGGTTATCGAAATTGGAACCAATGCAGTTGATTTCTATCCAACTGGTGCCGATTGGCCAAACACTGATGATGGACCAATCAAACAACCAAGAGATACTGATCCTGGTTTTGGTCTTGATCCTGTAACAGGAGATGCCTACTTAGGAGGTATGTTTGAAGACTTCTTTAATGCTGAAGATCACTGGAATACTGGATCTGTAATCTCTAGAGTTAGAGTAGGAAGATATCTTGGTTCTGGATTTGCTATTGGTTTAGCTGGATCTTTTAACCAAATTGATAAAATTGGTGATTACGGAGTTGATGACCTTTCTTACTTTGGTTTGGACTTCGATGTTAGATTTAACATTTTAAACAACGGTTGGTTTAACCCTTACCTATTAGCTGGTGGTGGTTATACTTGGCTTGGTGACTATGATTCAGGTACATTAAACGGAGGTTTAGGTATTAACTTCTGGTTTAACGAATTTATTGGACTTAATGTTCAAACTATGTACAAGCATTCATTTGATGAAGAGCAATTATTACCTCATTTCCAACATGCTTTAGGTGTTAACTTTAGATTTGGTGGAAAAGATAGAGACGGTGACGGAATCTATGACAAACATGATGCTTGTCCTGATGTTGCTGGTTTAGAAGCTTTCAGTGGTTGTCCTGATACTGATATGGATGGTATCCAAGATTCAGAAGATGCATGTCCTACTGTAGCTGGTTTAGCTGAGTTAAACGGTTGTCCTGATGCTGATGGTGATGGAATCGCTGATAAAGATGATAATTGTCCTAATCTAGCAGGTACTGTTGAGCATAATGGTTGTCCTGATGCTGATGGTGATGGCGTAATTGATGGTGATGATAACTGTCCTAATGAAGCTGGTCCTGCTGAAAATCAAGGTTGTCCTTGGAAAGATGCTGATGGTGACGGAGTATTAGACAAAGATGATAATTGTCCTAATATTGTTGGTGTTGCTGCAAATAATGGTTGTCCAGAAGTGACTCCAGAAGTTCAAAAAGAAATTACTGATCTTGCAAGAGCTATTTACTTCAATACAGGTAAATATACTTTTACTGACGAAACTAAAGTAAGACTTGATAAAATAAGTGGAATTTTATCTGAATATACTACATTAAATTTTGTTGTTGAAGGTCATACAGATAGTACAGGAAGTGATAAAATTAATAATAAATTGTCACAAGAACGTGCAGATGCTGTAATGCAAGCATTAACTGGAATGGGATTCCCTACTGATAAAATGACTGCTAAAGGTTATGGTTCAAACAACCCAATTGGTGATAACAAAACTAATAAAGGAAGACAAGAAAACAGAAGAGTTGAAATTTTCCAAAATAAAGATTAATTCTCTTATAGTTTTATAATATTAAAACCATCATGCTTTGCATGGTGGTTTTTTTATTATATCTTTTTGTAGATTTGTTTAATGCAAACATTTCTTTCAAATATTTCAAGACACTTCCTTAGCAAGGATATTGATCTTGACAATCACCTTTTCATTCTTCCAAATATTAGGTCAAAAATCTTTTTAAAAAATGAATTTATAAAAGATTTTCAAAAAACTTCTTTCCTTCCTGAAATTTATAGTTTTGAAGAATTTATTAACTCCTTTTCAAAATTTCAGAAAATTGATAATATTTCTTTAATTTTTGAATTTTATAATCTCTACAAGCAAAATAATTTACATAAAAATATTGAAAGCATAGATGAGTTTTCAAAATGGGCAACTACTCTACTTCAAGATTTTAATGATATTGATATAAATCTTGCTGACACTAACAAAATATTTGACTATTTAGTCGACACTAAAAGACTGGAAAAACTATTTCTTAGTGAAGAAAACCAAACAGAAATAACAAAAAAGTACTTCAATTTTATAGAAAGTATTAAATATTATCACCAAGCACTGTACAAAGTTCTCAAGGAGAATAAAATTGCCTATCAAGGTTTAATTTATAGAGAAATTATTAATGATCTTGAAGAGATAATAAAAGAGATTAAAAATAAAAAAATAATTTTTGTAGGATTTAATGCATTAAATAAAGCTGAAGAAAAAATAATTACCGAGTTTCTAAATAATACAGATGCTGATATATATTGGGATGCAGATTCCTCATATTTAAAACAGGGGAATAGTGCTGGTACTTTTATGAGAACTTATAAAAATTCATGGAACTATTTTAAAACAAATGAATTCCTTTGGTCATTAGATCACCTGAAAAAGGAAAAAAATATTGAGATAATTGGTGCCTCAAAAATCATTAGTCAGGTTAAGTATATGAGCGAGATTCTTCTAAACCTCGAAGATAAAAAAAATGATTATCAAAATACTGCACTTGTATTAGCTGATGAAAACTTGTTACCAGTAGTGTTAAATTCTTTACCAAAAAATGTAAAAAATGTAAATATCACTATGGGGTATCCGCTAAAAAACACAGCAATCACTTCATTGTTTGACCAATTTTTTAAATTATACTTAAACAAAAGGAACCTCCACAATAAAAATACATTCTACTTTAAAGATTTTGTTCGGTTTATAAATATTCCATTTCTAAGAAATATATTTGACCTTAAAACTTTCAATACAGAAATACAAAAATACCTTAAAAAAAATGTTGTAGAAATAGAATTAGAGGTAATCAATGATATAATTAACAGAATTACTAACGGAATAGATTTAAAATTTGTATTTAACTTTAATGAAAATGATATAAACAAAAGTCTAAAACAAATTATTAAACTTATTGATATTCTAAGAGCACAAGGAGATTTAAGCTATCTGGATAATGAAAATCTTTTCCGGTTCCATACACTTTTTGAGCAATTAATCTACTTGAATAATAAAGATAATTCCATTTTAGATTTAGAAACTCTATATCACTTATACAAACAATTACTCAAAACTGAGAATTTATCATTTCGTGGTGAACCCTTAAAAGGTTTACAAATTATGGGGATGCTGGAATCAAGGGTTTTAGATTTTGAAAATATAATCATTCTATCCGTTAATGAAGGAATTTTACCTGTTGGAAAAACACAAAACTCGTTTATTCCTTTTGAAATTAAAATAAAACATAACTTACCAACTTATAAGGAACGGGATGCAATCTATGCCTATCATTTTTATCGTCTAATTCAAAGAGCAAAAAATGTTTTCTTGTTGTATAACTCTGAAGCAGGTAATTTTGGAACTGGTGAACAAAGTAGGTTTATTACTCAATTAGAAATTTCTAAAGAAACTGATGCACTTCCAAACCTAAAACTAACAAAAAAAATAATTAACCAAAAAGCAGGATCTGATTTTAAAAAACTTTATAAAATTGAAAAAACTGACTCAATATTTGAAAAGTTAGAACTATTTAATAAAAAAAATGGCTTTTCATCTTCTGCCCTTACTTCTTATATTAGAAATCCCATTGATTTTTATAAAAAACGCATCTTAGGCATAAAAGACATGGCTGAGATTGAAGAATCTGCTGCCTATAATACTTTTGGAACCATTGTTCATGATTGTCTGGAAAATCTATACAAACCACTTAAAGGATCTGTTATAACAGAAATAGATATTGAAAGAATGAAAAAAATGGTAGATAAAGAAGTAAAGTTACAATTTGGAAAACACTTTTCTTCTGATAGCATTACAAAAGGTAAGAATAGAATAAACTATGAGATTGCTAAAAAATATATTAACAATCAATTAAAATTAGACTTAAAGCTGATAAAAGCTGGTAAAAAAATACAAATTCTAGATTTAGAAAAATCTGTACATCTAGAAATAAATATTGACGCCTTGACTTTTCCTGTTAAACTAATAGGCAAAATTGATAGAATTGATAAGTGTGATGGAACATTAAGAATTATTGATTATAAAACCGGTAAAACAGAAGAAAAAAACCTTAAAGTCAATGATTGGGCGGCACTTTCAACAAATTATGATCTCAGCAAAGCTTTCCAAGTTTTAATGTATGCTCTAATGTACTTAAAAGAATCTTATGATTTTGAAAATAATAAAGTAGAAACAGGTGTTATTTCTTTTAAAAATTTAACAAAAGGATTCCTTCGTTTTAACGATGAAATAAATCATAAAAAAGAATACTTTTTACATCAAAGTGATTTGGATAATTTTAAAATTCAGCTTGAAAATCTAATAAATGAAATTTTTGATATTAAAATACCCTTTGAAGAAAAAGAGATTAAACAATTCAAATTTTAACTAATGCAAATAATAAAGGATATAGCAATTAAAGGTAAACACGATAAGCCAATAGTTACCGATTTATTTTACAAAAAAGATAATAACTCAAAGCCTATTGTTATATTTTGCCATGGCTACAAAGGATATAAAGATTGGGGAGCATGGAATTTGATTGCTAAAAAATTTGCAGAAAACAATCTCTTTTTTGTAAAATTTAATTTTTCACATAATGGTGGAACTCTAAAACAACCAATCGATTTTCCTGATCTTACAGCTTTTGGTGAAAATAATTTTATAAAAGAATTGGATGATTTAGAAACTATTATAGACTGGATTCTAAGTAATTCTAAAATAAAAAATGAAATTAATTCTAATAATATTACACTAATTGGTCACTCAAGAGGTGGTGGAATTGTTAGTATTAAAGCAAGTGAAGACAATAGAATTAAACAAATAATATCTTGGGGAGCAGTTTCTGATTTTGGATCTAGATTTCCCGAAGGAAATGCCTTAAAGAAATGGAAAGAAGATGGGGTTTCCTATATAACAAACGGAAGAACAAAACAGCAAATGCCTCATTTTTTTCAATTTTATACTAATTTTAAAGAAAATGAAAAGAGACTAAATATTAAGTCTGCTGTTAAAAATATTAAAACAAGACATTTAATAATTCATGGCTCAAATGACGAAACTGTCAATGTAGAAGAAGCCAAAAAATTACACCTTTGGAACCCTAAAAGTGAACTTAAAATAATTGATGGAGCAAATCATACTTTTAATTCAAAACACCCCTACTCTTTACAATATTTACCTTTAGAAATGGTCGAATTAGTTAAAATATCTCTACATTTTACAAAAAAAGATAAAGATTTATAAATTTTATTATTCTGATAATGCGTGTTTTATATCTTTTCTCGAAAAAAATGTAAAGATACTTACATTTTCATGTTAACCTTTTATTTAAAAATACATTAAAGATATAGTTACCACTTAAAATTGCTAACGATATTTTGGATTAATATGTTGTTATTCCCCCTAATAACAATAAAAAAAGAGTCAATTAATTTTGGCTCTTTTTCTTATTATATCAATTTGTTTTTTATTATCTTATTAGCTAACGATTAAGTTAAGTCTACTAAAACCAAAAATCATGAAAGTCCTAAAAGCAATTTCACTATTATTAGTAATAGGTTTAGCGTTTCCACAAGATTCAAATGCACAAATACTCAAAAAGCTTAAAAAAAGGGTTCAACAGGTAGTTGAAGAAACTATACTTGAAAAAGCAAGTGATAGTTTGCATGATGACGATTCAAAAACCCAAGATAAAAATGAAAAACATCTACAAAATATATTTATGGGTAATAAGGAAGATGTTCCAATTGAAAGTATTTATAAGTTTGATACCAGTGTGACGTACAGAATGGAAACTGTTGCAGACAACAAGCCCGTATCAATAGATTATAATATGTTATTTTCGAAGAGCAATAATTATATGGCAACTAAAATGCAAAATATTAATTCGGAAGAAATGAAAGGAAATTCTGGAGCCATACAAATGACAACTATTTTAGATGACAAAAACCAAGCAATGATTATGCTTATGGAAGACCAAAAGATAGCACAAGTCATTTCTATGGAAAAAATAAAAGATATTGCTGTGAATGAAAATAGTGATGAAACCAATTTGGAAACAAGTAAACCAAATATTAAGAAAACCGGAAGGAGTAAGAAAATATTAGGCTATCAGTGTGATGAGTTTAAGACCATTACTGAAGAAGGCAAAAGTACTGTTTGGATTACAAAAGAACTTTCAATCTATCATAAAAATATGTTTTCAAACTTAAATATATCTCTTGGAGGAGATCAATTTAATAACTATCCTGATGCTGTAAAAGGTTTAATGATGGAGATGTATTTTGAAGGTGAAAATGGTGAAAAAAGCAATATGAAAATTATTGATATTAATAAAAAATCTTCTGAAATAAGTACAGCCGGTTATCAATTTATGAATTTGAGCAAATTTATAAAGAATTAATTCTATTCAACATCTACATTTTTTCATATTAATAAATTTATATCCATAAATTATTGATTTATTACATATTTATGTATGTTTATATATTCAATTGAATAAATATATGATTAAAAGATCTGTTTTCTTAATATTATTAGTCGTATTGGCTGTTGTATTATTCTTTAATCCAAATTTTAAAACAATAGCAGCTGGTGTTGCAATTCTGCTCTTTGGTATGATTATGCTTGAAGAAGGATTTAGAGTTTTTGCCAAAGGACCTCTTCAAGATATTTTAAAAAAAGCTACTAATAAGTTATGGAAAAGTATAGGTGTTGGAGCTTTTATTACTGCTTTACTACAATCAAGTTCATTGGTTTCAGTAATTACTATTTCATTTATTAGCGCAGGTTTAATAAGCCTGTCAGGTGGGATAGGATTAATATTTGGTGCAAATATTGGGACGACGGCTACTGCATGGTTGGTAGCAGGTTTTGGTTTAAAAATAAAAATATCAACACTGGCAATGCCAATGCTGATTTTTGGAATTATTTTTTCATTTCAAAAAAAGCCATCGTTAAAAGGAATTGGAAATGTTTTAGCAGGATTAGGATTCTTCTTTTTAGGTATTCACTATATGAAGGAAGGATTTGATATTTTTAAGCAATATATTGATCTAACTCAATATGCTATACCGGGGTTCTTAGGAGTCGTTGTTTATACAATTATTGGTGTTATTATTACTACAATTCTTCAATCAAGTAGTGCAACCTTAGCATTAATTTTAACAGCATTATCCGCCGGACAAATAGAATATGAAAATGCTTTGGCATTGGCTATAGGTGCTAATGTAGGTACAACAATTACTGCAATTTTAGGGTCATTAAGCTCAAATGTATCAGGAAGAAGGCTAGCGGGAGCTCATTTTGTATTTAATATAGTCACAGGAATTGTAGCTTTGTCCCTTATTTATCCACTTGCTAATTTAGTTAATTATTTAGCTGATCTTTTTGGTATGGCTACAACTGATTACACTTTAAAATTAGCCTTGTTTCATACCATTTTTAATATTTTGGGTGTAATTATAATGATCCCTTTTATTAAAAAATTAGAAGCTTTTTTATTACAATTTTTTAAAGAGAAAAATAATAAAGATATAGATGAACCAAAATTTCTTAATGAGGCAGTTTTAGAATTTCCCGGAACTGCTTTAACGTCTCTTACAAAAGAATCTAAAAACTTATATAAAAATGCCATTTTTGAAATTGTTGCTCATGCCTTGAATATTCATAGAGATGATATTAAGTCTGATAAAAGGGTGAAAAAAGTAGTTAAAAAGTCCAAAGAAGACATGCAAATTGATGTAGAAAGTTTATACTACAATAAAATTAAGACCATTTATGGTGAAATAATAAATTACGCAACTAAAGCGCAAAGCACATTAGAATTAACAGAAAACCAAAATGATGAAATAACTAATATAAAAATTGCCAACCGAAAAATGGTTGAAATTATTAGAGATGTAAGAGAATTAAATAAAAATGTTTCCTTTTATTTAGACTCTGATAATGAGTATGTTAAAAAAGAATATGATAAATTTAGAAGAAAAGTTGTAAAAGTACTACGTGTTATCTATCAGTTTAGGAAAAATGAGGATAAAGAATTGTATTATAAAAAACTCGTAAAGCTAAAAAGTGAAGCAATTAAAGGAATTCATAGTAGTAACAAATCTATTAATAAATTAATTAGAGATAATTTAATCACTGTAAATATGGCTTCTTCCTTAGTAAATGATAGTGATAATGTTAATGATATGATAAAAAAATTAATATCAGTTGCTGAACTATTATATGTAGAAGAGGAATCAATTATTGAAAATGGTCAAAAATAAAAAAGCATCTCTATGAGATGCTTTTTAAAATTATTTATTCATTTTTTTTGATCCAAAATTCTCTTTTTCCCAATCATGTTCATCATAGTACAGATTTAAAATATTCATGCAAGATTTTATTAAGTCTTTGGTTTCTAATAAGATAATAAAATACAATGTGGTGTTTTTAGGACTTGTTGTATCTTTCTGTCTTGTACGTTCAACTTGTTTATGAATTGAATCTTTTA
>DAOUQH010000065.1 GCA_030625645.1 Flavobacteriia bacterium
AGACAATGATATTGATAAGATTATTATTGTTAATGGTGATCTTGCTCAAATTTATTTAAAAAACGAAGCGCTAAGTAAAGAAAAATACAAAGAACTAAAGGATCAAACATTTTTGCAAAATGGACCATCATATACTTATGATTTTGGTGATTTGCAAAATTTTGAAAACTCATTAAATACTGCCAAGCAAGATGATAGTTCACTAGATTTTGATAAAGATAATGTTTCTCAAACAAGTCTTATGGATAGCTTTTTGGTATGGTTACCATTTATATTTATCATTGGATTATGGATATTCTTTATGAGAAGAATGTCTGGAGGCGGAAGTGGTAGTCCAGGCGGACAGATATTTAATATCGGAAAATCAAAAGCTAAACTCTTTGATGAAAATACCAAAGTTAAAACATCATTTGATGATGTAGCAGGTTTAGAAGGTGCAAAAGAAGAAGTACAAGAAATAGTTGACTTCTTAAAAAGACCAGATAAATACACTTCTCTTGGAGGTAAAATACCCAAAGGTGCTTTACTTGTTGGACCTCCAGGAACAGGGAAAACTTTATTAGCTAAAGCAGTAGCTGGAGAAGCAGGTGTTCCTTTTTTCTCCCTTTCTGGATCTGATTTTGTTGAGATGTTTGTTGGTGTAGGAGCATAAAGAGTGAGAGATTTATTTAAACAAGCCGCTGCAAAATCACCATCAATAATTTTTATTGATGAAATTGATGCTATTGGTAGATCAAGAGGTAAAAATAATATAACTGGAGGTAATGATGAAAGAGAAAATACTTTAAATCAATTACTTACGGAAATGGATGGTTTTGGCACAGATACCAATGTTATTGTAATTGCAGCAACCAACCGTGCAGATGTATTGGATAAAGCTTTAATGCGTGCAGGTAGATTTGATCGTCAAATTTATGTTGATTTACCTGATAGAAATGAAAGAAAAGAAATTTTTGAGGTACATATAAAACCATTAAAAATGGATGATGATGTTAATATTGAATTTTTATCAAAACAAACTCCAGGTTTCTCAGGAGCTGATATTGCAAATTTGTGTAATGAAGCTGCATTGATAGCTGCTAGAAAAGGTAACAAGAAAGTACATCATCAAGATTTTTTAGATGCAGTTGACAGAATCGTTGGTGGTTTGGAAAAAAAGAATAAAATTATTACAGATAAAGAAAAAACAACAATAGCATATCATGAGGCAGGACATGCAACTGTTAGTTGGATGCTTGAACATGCTGCTCCGTTGGTTAAAGTTACAATTGTTCCTCGTGGAAAATCTTTAGGTGCTGCCTGGTATTTACCAGAAGAGCGCCAAATAGTGCAAACCGAACAAATGCTAGATGAAATGTGTGCTACTTTAGGAGGTAGAGCTGCTGAAAAAATTATGTTTGATAAAATATCAACAGGAGCTTTAAATGATCTTGAAAAAGTTGCCCGACAAGCAAAAGCAATTGTTACTGTTTATGGTTTAAACGATAAAATTGGAAATATAACTTTTTATGATTCTAGTGGCCAAGGTGATTATAATTTCACAAAACCATATAGTGAAAAAACTGCACAAATAATTGATGAAGAAATTTCAACAATCATTGAAAAACAATACCAAAGAGCAATTGACATTTTAAATCATCACAAAAAAGAATTAACAGTATTAGCTGAATTATTAAAAGAAAAAGAAGTTATTTTTGAAGATGATTTGATTAGAATTTTTGGCGAAAGACCTTTTGAAGTAGAACCTATTTTAGAAAAAAAAGTACCCAAAAATAATAAAGAAGAGGAAGTTGAAGATAATGTAGAAAATAAAAATGATAATGAAGAAGTTAAATCTTCAGAAAAATAGTAAATTGGTCACTTAAATTAAGTAGAAGAATTACCATCATATAAATGAATTTTTTCAAAAAACTATTCCAAAGAAAAGAGACATCTTCTGAAAAAGAAAAGAAAGAAGGACATGTCATTAATAAGGGTAATTCATCAATTGATGAGTTGTTTGTAAAAACATTTATTTCTAAAGGTGGTAAATTTTTATATTGCTCAGATGAGAAAGAATTAAAACAAAATTTATTACATATCTTAAAAGAGAATAAATGGAATAATGTTACTTGTTTTGATAAAGAATTACAAAAATTATTATCGGAAATAAAGAGCGCAAAAACTTCTGATTTTATTTTAAAATTACCTTTCTTTACTCCTTGCGAATCTTTGGTATCAGTAGATGGTAGTATTATGTTTTCAACGAAACAATTACGAGATAAAAAACTTATAGATTTACCAAATAACTTTATTGTTTTCGCTAAAACAAGTCAGATTGTAAAAACTATGGGAGAAGGTGTTTCTGGCGTAAGAAGTAGGGCAAAGAAAAACACCCCTACAATTGTGAGTTCAATAAAAGATTTTCTACCAAATAAATCAGATACAGATTTCATGAGTTATGGAAATACTAATGCAAAAACACTATATTTACTTTTGTTAGAAGATCTATAAACTTTGCCTATGACAAATTTTACAAAGCGAATTATCTTTGGTTTATTGTATGTTGCTCTTATAGTAGCTTCTTCGTATTTTGGTGCATCTTATTTTTATGCACTTTTTTTTATTTTTATGCTTTTTAGTTTGTATGAATTTCTAAAAATTATTGAATTAAAAAGTGTTTATCCTTATATTTTAGCGCTCACTTCTTTTATTTCAGCTATTTTATCAAATAATCATGCCTTTAATATTGATAACGAATTAACACAAAAAGTAATTGTTTCAATTTTCACTTTTGCCCTATTTTTTACTTTTATATCTGCCTTAATTTCATCACGTAAAGTCGCCATTCAATATTTAGGAAGAATATTTTTATCATTAGTATATGTTATAATTCCTTTCTCATTAATAATTAAAATTCCTTTTCAAAATTTTGATCATACTTTTGATTTTTCTGTTATCGTAGGTGTTTTTATTCTTATTTGGAGTAACGATGTTTTTGCATTTTTAATTGGAAAAAATTTCGGAAAACATAAACTTATTGAAAGAGTTTCACCAAATAAAACCATTGAAGGATTTATTGGTGGAATGATTTTTACATTTGTTGCAGGATTTTTTATATCTAAATATAGTGAAACTCTTTTACCAATTCATTGGCTTGCTTTGGCGTTTTTAGTAAGTACTTTTGGTGTTTTAGGTGATCTTACCGAATCGATGTTTAAGCGTCAAGCTAATGTGAAAGATAGTAGTAATTTTATTCCTGGGCACGGTGGTTTTTTAGATCGGCTAGATAGTGTTATATTTGCAGCACCATTTATATTTGTTTATTTATTTTTAACAACATAATGTTTCATAAAGAAGGACATAGAATCGTATTATTTTCATCTATAGGCTTAGTAGCAATACTTCTTCTACTAGATCATTTCATAGCTAATTTTTGGATTCAAAAAATATTAATGATATCCTTTTTAGTATTATATTTATTGGTACTTTATTTTTTTAGAAATCCTAAAAGATCTACTGAGATTAATGATCTTCAAATAATTGCACCAGCAGATGGAAAAGTTGTTGTTGTTGAGGAGGTTTTTGAAAAAGAGTATTTTAAAGACAAAAGAAGACAAGTATCTATATTTATGTCACCTTTAAATGTACATGTCACAAGGTATCCGCTTAGTGGAATAATAAAATTTAGCAAATATCATCCAGGGAAATTTTTAGTTGCATGGCATCCAAAATCTTCTGAAGAGAACGAACGAACTACTATTGTTGTAGAAAATAATAAAGCGGGCGAAGTTCTTTATCGTCAAGTTGCCGGAGCTGTTGCTCGTAGAATTGTAAATTATGCAAAAGTTGGGGATAAAGCTATTCAGGGAAATGATGCTGGTTTTATAAAATTTGGCTCCAGAATAGATCTTTTCTTACCTTTGGATATGAAAATTAATGTAAAACTCAACGAAAAAACAGTTGGAGGAAAAACTATTATTGCTACTGTTTAATGAACGATTTAGATATAAAATTTCAAAAAGCATTTAAAATTGCATCAGAAATGGAAGAAACTTTACCTCCTGATGTTATGCTTCGGTTTTATGCCTATTACAAACAAGCTACTATTAATACACCTTTCTATCGTCCTTCTGGAAACAATGAAGCACATAATGCATTTAAATTAAATGCATGGTTTCAGGTAAACAAGCTTTCACCAGACGAAGCCAAAAAAGAATATATTTCTCTTGTTGAAAAATATAATAATACTAAAATTGACTAAAAAATTATCAACATTTTATGAAAATTTCAAAGCTGTATCCAATACTATTTATAGTTATAATGTTTTCTTGTAATAAGGAAGTGAAAAAAGTAGATAAAAATAGTTATACTATTGAAAATAAAGATATTAATATTCAATGGACTGGCTATAAAACAAATAAAAAAATTCCTGTAAAAGGTATATTTAAAGAAGTAGAAATACTTGAAATTACTCCAGCTTTAAATCCATCAGAGGTAATTAAAAATCTAAAATTTAGAATTCCTGTAAAGAGTATTTATAGTAAAGATTCCATAAGAGATTTTAAATTGACCAAATTTTTGTTTGGAACAATGAAAAACACCAATACAATAAATGGTGATATAAGCCTCAATAATGATGGGAAAGGATATGTTGATTTATCAATGAATGGACTAACAAAAAATATTCCTGTTAGTTATCAAGTTAATGGAGAAAGTATTAAAATTGAAGCAAATATTGATTTGAATAATTGGCAAGCACAATCCGCTCTTACTGCTCTTAATGATGTTTGTAGTGAAAAACATAAAGGCGATGATGGTGTTAGTGTAACTTGGAGTGAAGTGAATATTCAGGTTGAAGTAAAAACTACAAAAAATAAGTAAATAAATTAGGAACTAAATATAATCTATAAGATTAATACCATCTCTTCTTTTTCTTTTTAGAAGATTCGGATTTCCTCCCTTTTTTATATTTACTTCCTTTCTTTTTATGAACTTCAGGTTTTGCTTTTGGATCTAATGGATAAGGATGATCTTCAATAACAAAAATTTCGGTATTGATTAATTTTTGTATAGTTGCTATATAAGTTTTTTCATCTGCAGAACAAAAAGAATATGCTTTTCCAAGCTCCCCTGCCCTACCCGTTCTTCCAATTCTATGCACATAAGATTCCGGAATATTTGGAATATCAAAATTAATTACAGCATCCAAATTACTAATATCAATTCCGCGTGCAGCGACATCTGTTGCAATTAAAATATCAACCTCTTTATTTTTAAATTTTTGTAAAGATTCTTCTCTTGTAACTTGGGTTTTATCCCCGTGAATACTCACACAATAATAATTATTTTTCAAGAGTGTCTTTTCTAATTTATCTACTCCATATTTTGTGCGTCTAAAAATCAAGATGGTTCCTTTTATTTCATTTCTTAAAAGATGTAAACATAATTCGATTTTATTTGGTTTTGGCACATAATACAAAGCTTGATCTACATTTTTTGCTGCCGAAGAAGTTGGGGAAACCTCTACCTTTACAGGATTATTTAAACTAGATTCAGCCAATTGTCTTACTTTAAATGGAATAGTAGCAGAAAATAAAAGAGTTTGTTTATTAACTGGACAAAGACGCTCAATCTTTTTAATATCATCAATAAATCCCATGTCCAGCATCATATCTGCTTCATCTAAAACTAAAGTTTCTACAAAGCCCAAGTTTACAACATCCTGTTTATGAAGATCTAACAATCTACCTGGAGTAGCAATTAAAATATCTACTCCTTTTCTTAAAATTTCTTTCTGAGGATCTATAGATGCTCCACCATAAACAACTGTGGTTCGTAAATTAGTATATTTTCCATAGGTTTTAAAATTATTATTTATCTGTAATGCCAATTCACGAGTTGGACAAACTACTAAAGCTCTTATTTTTTTTCCTTTCTTTGATGCGTCTTGCTTATCAAATAATTGTTGTAAAATTGGTAAAGCAAAAGCAGCTGTTTTTCCAGTACCAGTTTGTGCAGATACAATTATATCTCTTTTTTCTAATACCAACGGAATTGTTTTTACCTGTACCTGAGTTGGATTCTGGTAATTACTTTCGGTTATTGCTTTAAGAATTGGTTTGTTTAATTGTAAGTCGCTAAACTGCATAGAATATATTTTGTATTATATTCCACAAAGATATGGAGAAAATACTGATCTGTTTTTAAATATATTTATTAATTTAGTCTTAAATAATTCATTATCAAAATAATAAAATTATGAGAATCCTCCTATATATCTTTATTATAATTTCAATCACTTCATGTAGTCCGAAAGTATTTAGTGAAAAATGGACTCAAAAAACTGCACCCAATCATTTCAAAGCACGATTTGAAACAACACAAGGAAACTTTGATATAATAGCAAATCGAGAATGGTCACCTCAAGGTGTTGATAGATTATATCAGCTGATTAAAAGTGACTTCTATACCAATGTTGGATTATTCAGAGTTATCCCTGAATTTGTAGTACAATTTGGAATTCATAACGATTCAATTTTAAATAATTCATGGAAAAAATTTAAAATTACTGATGAAACTGTATTACAAAGCAATGATTCTATGACAATTTCTTTCGCCAGAGACGGAATCAATTCGCGCACAACCCAAATTTTTATTAATTTAAAACATAATCACAGACTTGATACTGTTAATTATAACGGTGTTAAAGGATTTCCTGTAATTGCTAAGATTACTCAAGGAATGGAAAATGTACATAAGTTTTACAGTACAAAAGATAATGTACCCAACCAGGACTCTATAAATAAGTATGGAAATGACTATTTAAAAAGAAAATATTCAAAATTAGATTATATTAAAAGGGCCTATATTATAAAAAAATAAAGAGTCTTATATTTTTGTAACTTTACTAATAGTATCTAAAACCGAACCTGTTGGACAAGAAATTCTACACCAAATAAAAAGATATTTTAGGCTAACTAATATCAACAAAACAGATACGAAAAACCATGCCGACATAAAATTAAATTCTAAATCTTATTTATAATTATTTTAAGTAAGTTTTGATGTTAAAATATACATTTAATGATATTAAAGTTATTAATAAATTACAATAAGGTAATATGCTGTGTTTGTATAATTTATAAACTATTTTTTTATATTTATCATTGAAGTAATACAAAAAAATATCAGTAATTTAAAATAAGTTCATCATAAGCTAAAAAAACATTATCAGGAAGATACTTTGATACTTCTTCATGAAAACCTAATTTATGACTGATATGTGTTAAATATGCCTTTTTTGGTTGTAATTCTTTAATTAGATCAAGTGCACTTTCTAAATTAAAATGGGTTGGATGAGGATCAATTCTTAATGCATTAATAACTAAAATATCTAAATTTTGAAGTTTTTCCTTTTCTTCATCTGAAATAAAATTAGCATCCGTAATATAAGCAAAATTGTCAAATCTAAATCCGAAAATATCTAATTTGCCATGTTTAACTTCAATAGGTATAACTTCTTTATTACCTAATAAAAATGGTTTATTCGAAATAATATTTATCTCAACACTTGGTGCTCCCCAATATTTATTTTCTGAAGTAAAAATATAATTATATCTTTCTTCCAAATTTTCAACAACACTCTTTTCAGCAAATACAGGTACATAGCCATTTTTTTGTGAGAAAGGACGAATATCATCTAAACCTGCTGTATGATCCGCATGAAAATGTGTAAATAATATTCCATCAATATCCAGTACATTATTTGTAATCATTTGTTGTCTAAAATCTGGACCACAGTCAATTATAAAAGTATAAGTATTCCATTCTATCATAACTGATGATCGTAAACGTTTATCTTTATAATCTTTAGATAAACAAACACCATGCTTACAACCTATAACTGGAATACCCTGAGAAGTACCAGTACCTAAAAAAGTTATTTTCAAAATACTATAATTTTAAAATCTTTAGATTTTTAAACTTTACTGAATAAACTACACTCAAGTTCTAAGTAGAATTATGTTAATAAATTTTATCTAAATTTTTCTTCAAATTTATGAATTATCATCTGTTTTATAGGGCAAATATTATTATATTAAATCTAAATAATTGTTTTTTATGATATATATTAATAAATTATAAAAAAAATGGATATTTTTATTATATTACGTTTTTTAGCAATCTGTTTTTGGAAAAGGGTGTGACTTTTGTTACGGTAATAATCTGTATATTTGAATTACATTTTTTTTAAAATTGATACATAGTGTTTTAACTCCTATTTTAAAATAAATATATAAATAGGTTATTATCTTCTATAATGACTTAAATCATATATTAAAGTGTTTTATTAAAATATTTTTGCAAACAAATTAACAAATGGAATATAATGACAAATAAAAAAAGTATACCATTACTAAAGCGTAAATCATCACCAGGTAAATTTATTTATACCTTTTTAATAATGTTTATCATTTGGCTTGGATTTACTACTTCTTTTGAACCTGCCGAGTTAATTACAGGTGTATTTGTAAGTTTAATCATTGCACTATTTACCGATAGGATATTTTCCTGCTGTGGAATGAGAGTATTGATGCCTCACAAAATTATTTATTTTATTCAGTACTTTTTTGTATTTATTATGGCTTTAATAAAAGCAAATTTTGATGTTGCTAGAAGAGTAATTTCACCTGATTTGCCTATTAATCCAGGAATTGTAAAATTCAAGACTAAGCTAACCAATAGTTTTGCACGATTGGTATTGGCAAATAGCATTACTTTAACACCTGGAACCCTTACAATTGATGCAATAGGCAATACTTTTTATGTGCATTGGATTGATGTTACTTCTGAAGAACCAGAGGTTGCTTATAAAGAGATTGCAGAATCTTTTGAAAAAATATTAATGAAAATTTACGAAGACTAAATTTTAGATAATGACAATTATATTAACAATCGTTTTTACACTTATGGCAATCGGTCTCATACTTAGTATGTTTCGATTTGTAAAAGGTCCCCGTTCAGGAGATCGTGCCATGGCCCTTGATACATTTTCAATAATCATTACTGCTGCTATGGTTTTATTGGCACATGTTTTTGAAAGATATATTTATGTTGATGTAGCATTAATATATGCTGTATTAGGATTTGTTGGAGTAATAGTAATCGCAAGATATATAGAAGGAGCCTTATGATGGAAATATTAGAATATATTGGAATGGCATTAATACTAATTGGAGGAATTTTTCTTTTTTTAGGTGCCTTAGGACTTGTAAGAATGCCTGATCTATACACAAGATTACAAGCAGGAACAAAAGCATCTACACTTGGTGCAATGAGTACAGTTTTAGGTGTAGGTCTTTTACATCCAGATTGGATTTTAAAAATACTTATCATTGTAATTTTTATTGGAGTTGCAAACCCACTAAGCTCACATGCTTTAGCTAGAGCTTCCTATAGAAAAGGAGTTATTCCTTTTTCAAAAAACAACATCGATAAGTATAAGAAAGCTGTTAAAAAACAAATTAAAAATCTTACCTCATGATATTTATTATCCTTTTAATAATAATGGCTGTACTACTTCTAGCTGCAGCAGTATATTCAATAGTTCATAGAGATTTGCTCTTTGCCGTAATGGGAACAGGAATTGTGAGTGTAGTTTTATCATTATTCTTTTATCTATTACAAGCACCTGATGTTGCTCTTACAGAAGCAGCCATCGGAATTGCTTTAACAACTATCATTTTTATCATTACTATTAGAAATACTACTCGTGATGAAGATGAAATTATTGATAAAGAAAACGAAAAATTATAATTATGAAGAATGTATTTATAATCATATTATTAGTAGTTATTGGTTATTTCTTAGCCAATACATTTGCCGATATTCCTTTCGGGGAAAATAGGATTGGCGATATTGAATCTAGTGAAACCGTTGCCGGTTATTACTTAAGTAATACTGTTGAAAAATCAAAAGTAGCCAATGTAATTACAGCTATCGTTGTAAATTATAGAGGCTTAGATACTTTGGGTGAGGTTACAGTTCTTTTTTTAGCCTCTACAGGACTTGCAAGTATTCTTTATAGAAGAAAAGAAGAAGAGGAAGATGTAGAAAGATTAAATCTACCTTCATCAAGAATCATGCGTACCGGTGTTAGAGTACTATTTCCTTCTATAGTTTTACTAGGTATTTATGTGTTTATTCATGGGCATTTAACACCAGGTGGTGGGTTTCAAGGAGGTACAATTGTAGCAACAGGATTTTTATTGATGCTAATTTCCTATAAAGGATTTAATACTAATCATAATAGAATGGTTTGGATTGAAAGTTTAGCAGGGTTGAGTTTTGTTGGAATTGGTATTTGGGGATTATTATCAGGAAATACATTCTTAGAAAACTCTACAAATGTTGGTGTACTAAACTCATTAATTAGTGGAGGATTGATTCCAATAATCTATATTGTTGTTGGATTTAAAGTTGCTGTAGAACTAACAGGAATCTTAGATATTTTATTAAAAATAAAACCAAAAAAGTGATGCAAGAAGAGTTTAATGAAATATTTATAAAATATCACGAAATAATCACCATTGGTGTTTATGGTACCGCTATAGGATTAATACTAATTGGTCTTTATGCTGTATTAATGAAAAAGAATTTGGTGAAAATTGTTATCGGACTTAGTATTATGGATGCAGGTATTCATCTACTTTTTGTAGGAATAGGCTATATTCAAAATGGAACTGCACCAATTTTTTCACCAGGATATGAAAATGCTGGAGAGAGAATGGTTGATCCCGTTCCACAAGCATTAGTTTTAACAGCAATTATTATCGGATTTGCAATTACAGCAGTTGCCCTTTCTTTAATAATCCGATTATACAAACACCATCATACAGCTAAAATTGATCAAATAAAATCTTTAAAATGGTAATATCACCTATACATTATATATTCGTACCGCTTGTAGCTGCATTTGCAATTCCTTTATTATCAAAAATTAGTAAGGAATTAGCTCGAATTGTACCCGGTATCGTATTGTTTTACAATATCATCATTTCTTTTGTTTTAATGCAACAAGTAAGTGAATTTGGTTACGTTTCCGAAGTTGTTGCAGGTTGGAAAGCACCTTGGGGAATCAATTTAATTGTCACTCCTTTTAGTGGATTTTTAGTGAGTTTAATTTCTGTACTCGGGTTTTTAATCTGGATGTATGGTTATAAATTTAAGCAAGTAATTGATGCCGGAGAGTTAAGATCATACAATATTTTACAAATGATGATGATTACCGGAGCAATTGGAATTATTATCACTGGTGATATTTTTAACTTATTCGTGTTTTTAGAAATTGTTGCAATTACCGCAGTTTCTCTAACATCTTTTTATAGAGGAAGAGATGGAGCCGAAGCTGGATTCAAATATCTACTTATTGGTAGTTTTGCTTCCGCAATGATCCTACTTGCAATTCTAATCTTATATACACAGGTTGGAACTTTAAATATGGCTGAAATTGCCGAAAGAATGCATACAGTTCCTCCAGGAATTAAAGCTACTATCTTATTATTATTTATTGTAGGTTTCGGTATTGAGGCCGAATTATTTCCGTTAAACGGATGGGCTCCAGATGCTTATTCTCAAGCTCCCGGACCAACAAGTACAGCCTTTGCAGGCATTGTAGTAAAAGCGGGTGTTTATGGTTTGATTAGAATAATATTTACTCTTTTTGATATTGAT
>DAOUQH010000122.1 GCA_030625645.1 Flavobacteriia bacterium
CTTATTGTTTTATAAGATTTAACAAATTTACTCATCCAAAATTAACTCCAGATAATACCCCCTACTTTCTGGAAAAATTGAATGAGTAATAATTTCTTAAATTAATATTGTGACCAAAATTCTCGTTTTTTATTTAGTTCATCTTCTTGACTATGATAATCATCAACTGGTGTGACTTTTAGAAAAGAAGAATGTTGCTCAATAGCATATTCAAGTTTTTCAACCACATCTTTAACGGTATCATTTTCATAATCAATATCAAGCGGTTCTTTAATCACCATTGATTGTAAAATACCTGTTTTTTTAATCATCAAGCCTTTTTTATCAAATGATCGTCTAAACCCATCAATTACAATTGGAATTACTATTGGTTTATTTTTAAGAATAATATGAGCTGTACCTCTACGAATTGGCTTAAATGGAGTTGTAGTTCCTTGTGGGAATGTAATTACCCAACCATCATCTAAAGCTTTGGTTATATTAGAAACATCCGACATTTTTACTTGCTTTTGAACATCTTTTCCTTTTTCTCGCCAAGTTCGTTCTATTGAAACTGAACCCGCATAGGCCATTATTTTTGGCAGTAAACCAGATCGCATGGTCTCTTTTGCAGCTACAAAATAAATATTTAATTTTGGATGCCATAAATAACCAACATCTTTGATGTTGTCAACTCGCCCGCTAAGGGCAGCATTAAAAACATGCATCATTGCCGCAACATCAGCAAAATAAGTTTGATGATTAGAAACAAATAAAACATTGGTTGGTGGTAAATCTCTTATAATCTCTGAACCTTCTATATGGAGTTCGTTAAAACCACGATATCTCCTATGAGATAACGCCCCTATAATTCTAATTAAAGTCTTTTTTAGAAATAAATTATTTCTAAAAATATCTCTTTTAAATAAATCCATATTAAGCTAATATTGCGCTACAAACTTAAAGAAAATACACAAATTATAATAGTTTTAGCAAGTCTTTTATCTCACTTAACATCATAGCTGTTGCGCCCCATACTACGTAATTATTTAAGTTAAAGCATGGTACATCTATATTTTTCATATAACTTGTTGATAAATTTTTTATAGTTATTGTATTGTCATCTAATAAATCCGACACTTTTACTTCAATAATTTCTTCTACTTCATCATTTTTGATAAATTCTGGAGTAAAATCCAAAGTTCCCAAATAAGGATTAACCAAAAAATTACTGGGTGGAATAAAAGTTTGTGTCATTTCTTTAATAATTCTTACTTTACTTTCTGGAATCCCAACCTCTTCATAGGCTTCACGCAAAGCTGTATATTTTAAGGTTTTATCAACTTTATCATATTTCCCTCCCGGAAAGCTTATTTGAGAAGCATGCAAACCATTATAACTAGCCCTTAAGGTTAGTAAAAAACAAGTTTCATTATTAAGATTAGGATAAAAAAGTGCTAAAACCGCAGCTTTTTTGGGTTGTAGTTTATTAATTGATTCTTGGTTAAAATTAATTCGTTGTTTTGGAATCATCTTTTTATGCGAAGAAAATCCACCAAGCTCTACGTAATCAAATTTAGAAATTAATGATTTAAAAGATTCATATTCCATTTAATATTTTATTTTTACAATAAACAAATTTACAATTAATATATAAGACTACTTAAAGCCACTTTAAAATGAAAAAAATAGTTAAAATAATTGTTTTAATAAGCATCCTTCTTTTGGCAATCTATTATATGGTTACACTCATTGTTCCAAAAATTGTAGATAAAGATCATAATAAAATTAGAGAAAAAGCACCTTATACCGTTTCTGATAAAGCTAATACAATTTACAATTCTTTAGATTTTATTGCAGATATGCATTGTGATGCTTTATTGTGGAAAAGAAATTTATTAAAAGATAATGATTATGGTCAAGTTGATATACCAAAAATGCTTAGAGCAAATGTAGGAATACAAGCTTTTACTATAGTTACAAAATCACCTAAAGGTCAAAATTTCGATAAAAATACCGGTGGCTCTGATAATATTACATCCCTTTATTTAGCACAAGGAAGACCTACAAATAACCTAACTAAACGAGCAATTTATCAATGTGAAGCCTTATTTGATTTTGCTAAAAAATCTGATGGTAAATTTAGAGTAATCACTAGTTCATTAGACTTTAAAGCGTATTTATCCGATAAGGAAAATAACAAGAACATTACTGCTGGTTTCCTTGGTGTTGAAGGCGCACATGCTTTAGATGGTAAATTAAAAAATGTTCAGTTATTATTTGACAATGGTGTAAGGATGATGGCTGCAACTCATTTTTTTGATAATAAACTGGGTGGTTCAGCACATGGTGTTAATGGTGAGGGATTAACCGATTTTGGCAGACAAGTTATTACCAAAATGGATGAATTAAATATGATTATTGACATAGCCCATTGTTCACCAAAAATGGTTGATGATATTATTAAATTAACTAAAAGACCTATTGTTTCTTCTCATACTGGTGTTAAAGGAACTTGTGATAATGTTAGAAATCTATCTGATAATCAAATTAAAGCAATTGCAAACTCTGGTGGTTTGATTAGTATTGCCATGTTTGAGCAAGCAGTTTGCGGAATTGATGCAGCAGCCACAGCAAATGCAATAAAATATACAGTAGATTTGGTTGGTGTTGATTATGTAGCTCTAGGCTCAGATTTTGATGGTTCGGTTACGGTTCCTTTTGATGTAACAGGGTTGCCATTAATAGTTGAGGAATTAATAAATTTAGATTTTACTGAAGAAGAAATACAAAAAATAATGGGAGCGAATGTTAAAGAATTTTTATTATTAAATTTGCCGTAAAGAGTAAGTTTAAATTTTTATCTACGTCTCAAAAATAATAAGAATAAATATATGAAAATAGGAATAGTTTGTTATCCTACTTACGGAGGTAGCGGTGTTATGGCAACCGAATTAGGAATGGCATTGGCAAAAAAAGGGCATGAAATTCACTTTATCACTTCACACCAGCCGGTAAAACTTGATTTTTTATCAGCAAATCTTCTTTTTCATGAGGTTTTTGTTGAAGAATATCCATTGTTTCATTACCAACCTTATGAACTCGCTTTATCAAGTAAACTGGTAGAAGTTGTTGAAAAATATCAGTTGGATATTTTACATGTGCATTACGCTATTCCACATGCCTATGCAGCTTATATGGCAAAACAAATGCTGCTACAAAAAGGGATTGAAATTCCTATTGTTACTACTTTACATGGAACGGATATCACACTTGTTGGAAGTCACCCATTTTACAAAACTGCTGTAGAGTTTAGTATTAATAACTCTGATATTGTTACAGCTGTTTCCGAAAATTTAAGAACAGATACTTTGCGTTTATTTGATATCTATAACAAAATTGATGTAATTTATAATTTTATCGATTTTAATTATCAGAAAAATTGGGATGATGATGATTGTATCCGACTTACCTTAGCAAAACCTGAAGAAAAAATTATTACCCATGTAAGTAATTTTAGACCTGTAAAAAGAGTTAATGATGTAATTAGTGTTTTTAATAAAGTACAAGAAAATATTAAAGCAAAATTAATTATGGTTGGTGATGGTCCCGATAGGGAAAAAGCAGAGCAGTATGCCAGAAAATTAGGTATTAAAGATAAAATTCTGTTTTTAGGAAAAAGTGATGAAGTGCGAAAAATATTATGCTTTTCGGATTTATTTATTTTACCATCTGAAACGGAAAGTTTTGGCTTGGCTGCTTTAGAAGCAATGGCTGCTAGAAATGCTATAATAACAACAAATACGGGCGGATTACCTGAAGTAAATTTACAAGGAAGAACAGGCTTTTTAAGTGATGTAGGAAATATTGATGAAATGGCAAAAAATACTATTCATATTTTAGAAGATGAATCACGTTTAAATAAATTTAAAGATGCTGCTTTTAAATATGCACTTAAGTTTTCGATTAAAAATATTCTACCAAAGTATGAAGCTATTTATAAACTGGTAAAAAAGAAATAAACATTATTATTTACTCAAATTTTGTAATTCTTCTATCACGTTTTATAAAATGTAATTTATCATCTTTTAAAATCTGCTGTCTGTAACCAAATAAATGAAATATTTCTTTTGCTAAATATTTAGCAGTTTTAGGATCTACTATAAGTGTGTAATTATTATTAATATCACTTTGTATTCCGGGTAAAACCCTTAAAAGGTGGTGTGTTTTTAATTTTCTTGCTAAAAGCGAAGCTTTTATCCAAAATAAGGAAATTTTATTTACAATAAAAAAACCATCATTTCCGAGGTTTTGATATAGTGGCATAAATATCCTACCTCCTTTTGGCGCTTTGATTATTAAACCATTACTTATTGCCAATTTTTGATATTTTTTAATTTTTTCCAAATTATCAAAGCCCAAATTCATTTTAAAAACTTCATTATCTTCGATAGTATATTGGTAATTAATTTCAAAAAAACTATGTCCACATTTACACCTTTTTAAAGTTTGCTTATGTTTAAAAAAATCTGTAAGCTGTTTTTTATCAATACATTTTGTATATACCAAAGAGAGCCAAATAAAAGCTTCACAGTTTTTTATTGATCTCTTATCTTCGTGCTGACCACCTTCAAAACCTAAGGCTATATGCCCAAATTCATTCATGTAAGTTAAAAGTGGTCCGTGTAAATATTCTTCAATTCCCAATACAATTGGGACAGGAAATTTTGAAGAATAATTTCTATTATTTAAAGAATCACTTATGGTAATAAATGGCATTGTATGCGAAGATGTTGTATGTAGGTCTAAAAAATAAAATGGAGCATTATTATTTTCAATAATATTTTTAATCTGTAAATAGATAGAAGCTTGTTCAAAATCTTCTGCTATATGATTATTAGTTCTGGTTTTAAGTTTTGATATTCTTTCTTTATCCCAAATCCTATTAAGATCTATGTCTTCAAAACGAACTCCTTTTTTTAGGGCATTTATATTTCCATAGATAAAAAAGATGTTTCCTTTAAAGGTGATTTTCTCTTTTTTTAACTTTTCCAAAATATATTTTGCAGCAATAACTCCAGCATTTTCATTACCATGTATCCCTGCAAATACAACAATAGTCGCAACTGGATTATCACAAATTACTTTACCAATAATTCTTTTTACATCATATTTTAGTGTTGAATTATTATTCATCTTCTGAATACTTTTGATAGATATTTTCAATATCATTTTTGGTCAATAACCCAATCAATTCACCATTTTCAATTACCGGTAAACAACCAATTTCATTGTTTATCATAATCATTTTTGCTTCTTTAATTGTAATTTCAGATTCTGCACAGGTAATTTGCTTAATCATGATATCTTTTGCAATTAATAAATTACTTTCACTTAAATCAATTTTATCAATATCTGAGCGAGTTACAACTCCGGTAAGTTTATTTTTGCTATTTACAACCGGCATATGATGTATGTTTTTCCATTTCATCACATTATCAATCAATGAAACCAAATCATTTTCGTTAACTACAAACAATTCGGTAGTCATAATTTTTTCGAGTTTATTCTTTTTAATATTTGGACTAAAACAATCTTCCATTTTTGCTAATTTCCATTGATGTACAGGTCTTCCGGTTTGCTGCCTTTTATACATACATGAAACTAAGGTTGTACTGGCAACACTTCTTGTCATATTTTTACTCAATTCTCTATAACTATCAATAATCCAAACACTTCCATTTTTTCTTTTTTTAACTCTCTTTTCAATTATATAAAGATATTTATCAATATCTAGTTTTGAAATATTCGCTTTTTCAAGTCCTTTTCTGGCAATTGGGAGCATTTCAGTTAAAATTAATTTTCGTGCTGAAATACCTTTACCAAACCAATTAAAATAAGTGTTTATTCCTGTTCTGGCAGCATTTATAAAATTACCTCTTGCATCATTAAAAGGCATTTTATTTTGAATGGATTTATATTTTTTTGGTAAACCCTGCATTAAACCAATCCAAAAAACTGCATTGGCAATTTCATCAATTATGGAAGGTCCGGAGGGTAAATATCTATTTTCAATTCTTAAATGTGGAATTCCCCCTGTAATTCCGTAACACAAACGATTCCATTTATATATTGTTCCGTTGAAAAGTTGCAGCGCCTTTAATTCTGGTGTCTTTTTTCTTTTAAGGGTTTCTAATGAATTTTCTTTAAAGTTAGTTGTAATTAATGGAGTATATCTAGAAATATCATCTTTATACAATTCTAAAATTGATTCTTTTATCCATCCTGTTCCAAATGAAACTCTTGGTTTTTGCTCACGCAAATGAAAAGAAGCATTTCGAATATCTAAACTTTGTTGAAAAAGCGCAATTCTTGTTTCACTCCACAACTCTCTTCCTAAAAGTAAAGGTGAATTTGTCGTAGCTGCTAATACGGGTCCGGCAATTGCCTGAGTCCAATTATATTTATCGACAATATTATCAGGATCAATTTGTAAATGTACTTGAAAGCTTGTATTACATGCTTCAAAAAGA
>DAOUQH010000002.1 GCA_030625645.1 Flavobacteriia bacterium
AGCGGAATATCTAAAGCAATAGCCATTGATTTTGCAAACGAAGTACCAACCAGCAAAGATCCCATTAAGCCAGGGCCTTTTGTGAAGGCAATAGCACTTAGATTTTTTTTATCAATTTTAGCATTTTTTAAAGCAGCTTGAACAACCGGAACAATGTTTTGTTGATGCGCTCTGGAAGCTAATTCGGGTACAACACCACCATATTCTGCATGTACTTCTTGATTTGCAATAATATTAGATAAAACTCTACCGTTTTGTAATACGGCAGCCCCTGTATCATCACAAGAAGATTCAATTGCTAATATGTTTATAGATTTTTTTTGCATTAGATAAAATATTGTTCACAAAAATTGTAATTTTAAGCCTTGCAAATTTAGGAATAAAATTATCAATAGATTTAAAAAAATAAGCGTTCGTATTTTATTGTTTTCAATACTCCTTTTAGTATTGACGAGTATGGTGTTTTCAATTTCTTCGGTGCAAACATTTATTGCAGATAAAGTAACGACTTCTATAAATAAAGAATACCAAACAGATATAAAAATAGGTAAGGTTGATTTATCCTCATTTAAAGATATCATTTTAAATGATGTGATGATTGAAGATCACCATTTAGACACTTTAATTTATGTAAGTTCAGCTTCTACTTCTATTTTAAATTTTAGAAATATTATTCAAAATAATTTTAAATTTGGTGATATTGAGCTGATTGATGGAATTTTTAAAATGAAAACTTATAAAGATGAGAAAAAAAATAATTTTTCTGTCTTTGTAAATAAGTTTAATAAAGATTCAACTAAAGTTTCCAATGATTTTAAGATGACCAGTAATTTGGTAAAAATGGATAATATTGATTATTATCTATATGATGAAAATAAAAAAGAATCTTCTATAGTTTTTTATAAAAATATTAGCGGTTTTCTTGATGATTTTAAAATGGAAGGTTCAAGTATTTGGGCAAAGATACACGACATTAGCTTGATAGAGAATAATGGTATTGGAATAGAGAATTTTACTTCAGATTTTAAATACTCAAAAACCGAAATGCAATTTTATAACACAATATTGCAAACTGAAAATTCAGTAATTAATGCAAATATTGATTTGAAATATAATCTAGGGGATTTATCTAATTTTAATGAAAAAGTTGTTATTGATGCAGTTATATCTAAAGCAGATATAGCAATGTATGATTTACATAAGTTTTATAATGAATTTGGAAAATATGATAAGATACATTTTACAACTCATTTTACCGGAACAGTTCAAGACTTTATCTTAAGTGATATTGATTTGGTTTCAGAGAGGAAATCTGTTCTTAAAGGTACAGTAGCATTAAAGGAAGTATTAAACAAAGAAGAGTTTTCTTTACAGGGAAAAATCGATAATTTAACTTCTAATTACGATCATCTTCAAAATTTATTACCACAATTATTTGGTGATAAGTTAGCGGCTACTTTGCGAAAGTTTGGTAATTTTACTAGCTCTGGCACGGTTTATTTAACATCCGAAATCGTTAAAACTAAACTCGATTCTAGATCTATTTTAGGTTCTTCAAAAATTGATTTAGAAATAACTAATTTAAGTAATATTGAAAATGCTGATTATAAAGGAGAGATAGAACTAATCAACTTTAAATTAGGAGAGTTTGTAAGAGATAGTTTGATTGGTGAACTTACAATGACTGCGCAAATTGCAGGTAGAGGTTTTACTTTAGATTCTATTAATACAAGTGTAAAAGGAAATGTTTCAAAGCATCAATACAAAGGATATACTTATTCAAATATTGATGTAAATGGAATTTTTAAAAACAAACATTTTAATGGTACACTTTTAGTAGATGATCCAAATCTTAAAATGAATTTTTCTGGTTTGGCAGATCTTTCGCAAAGTATCAATGTTTTTGATTTTTATACTGATGTGGAATTTGCTAATTTTAATAAACTTAACCTTTATACAAAACAAGAAAAGGCAGTTTTAAAAGGTAAGATTAAGATTAATCTTCAGGGAAATAAAGTAGATAATTTAATAGGTGAAATTTCTATCAATGATGCTTCTTATTCAAATGAAAATGATGATTATTATTTTAAGAGTTTTATGATTACTGCAGAAAAAACAGATTCTATAAGGATTGTTACAATTAATTCAGATGAAATTGTTGATGGTAGTATCAAAGGAAAATTTGAATATAATCAAATAGAAAAGCTTGTTAAAAATGCTATTGGCGGAGTATTTATTAATTACCAAAAGGAAAAGGTAAATGCCAATCAATTTTTGAACTTTAATTTTACAATTAATAATAAAATTGTTGAAGTTTTTTATCCAGAAGTAAAATTAGCCTCAGGAACATTTATCAAAGGAAAAATTGATTCTGATAAAGATCAATTAGAAATATTATTAAAATCACCCAATATTCAAGTTTATGATAATGAAGTAGAAAACATCAAATTACAAGTTGATAATCAAAATCCATTGTATAATACAATTCTCAGTATTGATAGTCTTAAAACAAATTACTATAAAGCTGCCGACTTAAACATGGTAAATGTAACATTAAATGACACTTTGTTTGTTAGAGCAGATTTTATTGGAGGACAATTATTTGAAGAAAAATTTGATCTTAGTTTTTACCATACAATTAATGAAAATAATCAGCCTGTTTTTGGTATAAAGAAATCAGAGATTAAGTACAAAAATAATGATTGGTTTATAAATGCAGGTAATAATAAACAAAATAAAATAGTTTTTGACGATAATTATTCAACTTTTGCTATTGATAATGTTAATATTGATTCAGGAAATCAGCATATTAATATGGCGGGAGCCGTACATGGCGAGCAAAATAAAAATATTGAATTAGCATTAGAAAATGTTAACCTATATGATATAATGCCAATTATTGATAGTGTTAAAGTTGATGGTAAGATTAATGGTACAATTCAATTAAAAAAGGTAAATAATAAAGTATTACCTTTTATTGATGCAAGCGTTAATTATTTTAGTATTAATGATTCATATTATGGAGATTTAATTATTAAAGCTTCTGGAGATGAGACGATTAAAAACTACAATTTTAATGTAGAGCTCGATAATAATGAATTAAAGAGTTTTGTAACTTCAGGTAATATTGATTTTAATTCTGGTACTTCAATTATTGATGCCAGTTTAAGACTTGATAATTTCAATATCAGTGCTTTTAACCCTATGGGTAAAGGAGTTTTGTCAAAAATTAGAGGTATTGCAAGCGGAGAAGTTAAAATAACTGGAAACTTTCGTAATCCAGATATTAATGGAGAGATTTTATTAAAAAAGGCTGGTATAGCAATACCTTATCTAAATGTTAATTATGATTTTGGTGATGACTCAAAGATTTTATTGCACAAACAAGTATTCGATTTTCAACCAATTACTATTACAGATACAGAGAAATTTACAAAAGGAGTTATCGCGGGTACTATTGAACATGAAAGTTTTAAGAAATGGTTTATAGATTTACATATCGAAACCGATAATTTATTGGTGTTAAATACAGAAGATAAAGAAGATGCATATTATTATGGTACCGGATTAATTAAAAGTAAAACTACAATAAAAGGACCTACAGATAATTTGGTGTTTGATATTCAAGGTACAACAAATCCGGGGACAGAATTTATAATTCCTTTAAGTTATGTTAGTACAGTTGGAGAATCTAAGTTGATTCATTTTATAGATCCTAATGAACTTAAAGTTGAGGAAGAGCAAACCAATGATATGGTATTTAAAGAATTAAAAGGATTAACACTTAATTTTAATTTGAATGTAACGAAAGATGCAATTGCCGAAGTTGTTATTGATAAGCTTACTGGTAGTGTATTAAATGGAAGAGGTGATGGAAATCTTCGCTTAAATATTGATACAAATGGTAAATTTGAAATATTTGGAGAATTTGTAGTTTATAAAGGAGAGTATCAGTTTAAAAATATAATAAATAAGGATTTTGCTGTGCAAAAAGGAGGTACTATTATTTGGGATGGTAATCCATTTGATGCAAGATTAGATATTGAAGCTGTAAATCATACTAAAGCAAACCCTGCAGTATTGTTAGATGAGATATCAAATTCAAGAAAAATAGATGTTGATTTAATAGCAAAAATTACAGGATCTTTGTCTGATGCAAAATTTGATTTTGATATTGAAATTCCAAATTCAAGCACTTTAGTTAGTTCTGAACTAGATTTTAAACTTAGCAATGAGGATGATAAGCTCACACAATTTTTCTCAGTATTAGCAACCGGTTCTTTTAGGAATCAAAACACTTCAGATCTTGGAACTGCTGCTATAGCAGGTACAGTTGCAGAAAAAGCAACGAGTGTTTTATCAGGTATTTTACAAAATAATAGTGATTATTTTCAGGTAGGAGTAACCTATGATGTTGGACAACAAAACTCTGTTAGAGATGTCAATACATATGATCAATTGGGTATTTTGGTTTCTGGAAGAATTGGAAATAAACTTGTTGTAAGTGGTAAAGTTGGAGTTCCGGTTGGATCAAATACAACTTCTAGTGTTGTTGGAGAGGTGGAGTTAGTTTATCCTCTAAATGAGCAAGAAACGTTATTGGCTAGGGCATATAATCGTCAAAATGAAATCCAATTTGATATTGTTGATAGTGAAGGTTATACCCAAGGTGCTGGTATATCCTATACTTTTGATTTTGAAAATACCCAAGAGTTTATGGAGAAAATTGGGGTAAAACAGACCGAAGAAGAAAAAAATCTCACAAAAGTTCAAAAAGATAGTATTAAGAAAGTAAAAAAACTTGATAAAGAATTAGCAAAAAAAGAGAAGAAAGAGGAGAAAGAGAAATTAAAAAATTGATTGTAATCTAGTGCAAGGGGGAGATAAACAGAAGTTTATATAAATAGATAAAGTACAATAATTTTCAAAACAAATTGTCTATCAATAAGTTTTAGGTTTTTATAGTAAAATTATTTAATTCCCTAAAAGATTCTTATTATTGTATTAAATATAATTATAGATTATTCACGAAAAATAATACATATTTGATGCGTGAAAAAACTTAAAAACAGAAAAATGAAGAAATCATCAACTTTTTTCCCATTATTAATCGTGGGAGCATTATTTTTTATTTTAGGATTTGTAACATGGTTAAATGGATTGTTGATTCCCTATTTAAAAACAGCATGTGAATTAACTAATTTTCAGGCACTATTTGTTGCTTTTGCTTTCTATATTTCTTTTACACTAATGGCATTACCATCTTCATGGATCTTAAAAACAATTGGATTTAAAAACGGAATGAGTTTGGGCTTATTTATTATGGGTCTAGGGGCTCTTGTTTTTATACCTGCAGCTAACACTCGTGACTATAATTATTTTCTTTTAGGTTTATTTATTTTAGGTACCGGTATTGCTTTATTGCAAACAGCGGTAAATCCGTATGTTACAATTTTAGGTCCAATAGAATCAGCTGCAAAGCGTATTAGTATGATGGGTATTGCAAACAAGGTTGCAGGGGTAATAGCACCTTTAGCTTTGGCATATTTTATTATTAGAGAAGGAGACGATGCTATGATTAAATCTTTAGAAACAGTTGATGCTGCAACTAAAAATTCTCTTTTAGATGAAATGGCGCATAGAGTTATAGTACCTTATGTTATTATGGCAGGGGTATTATTTTTATTAGCTTTAGCAATTAGATTTATAAACCTGCCAGATATTAATACAGAAGATGAAAGTGAGAATAGTGATATATTAGAAACTGAAGAAAAAACAAGTATTTTCCAATTTCCATATTTAATATTGGGTGTATTAACCTTATTCTTTTATGTTGGAGTTGAAGTGATTGCTGGTGATACCATAATTAGATATGGTGAGTCAATGGGGATAGAATTGTCAAAAGCAAAAGTATTTACATCCTATACACTTGCTGCAATGTTAGTTGGATATGTTATAGGTATTATTTTGATACCTAAATATTTATCACAAAAAAAAGCTTTACAAATTTCAGCAATTTTAGGTGTAATATTTTCTTTAGGTGCAATTTTTACAACAGGTTTTACTTCGGTATTTTTTATAGCAATTTTAGGATTAGCCAATGCCTTAGTTTGGCCGGCGGTTTGGCCTTTAGCAATTCATGGTTTAGGAAAATTTATAAATACAGGGTCAGCATTATTAATTATGGCAATTTCGGGTGGTGCAATTTTACCATTAATATGGGGTTGGATATCTGATTTATCATCTCCAAGAGAAGCATATTGGGTTATGATACCAGCTTATCTATTTATTTACTTTTTTGCAGTAAAAGGGCATAAAATTAAATCTTGGTAGATAAAACGTCAGAAAAACTGCAATAACTTGCATGCTTTTTTATTTTTTCATTATATTTGATAAAAAATAAAAAGATGCTTAAAGAAGAACGTCAAAACTATATATTAGATAAGGTTAGAGAGTTGAATAAAGTTAAGTCAAATGAACTAGCTTTAGAATTAAAAGTTTCTGAGGATACAATTCGAAGAGATTTGAATCAACTTTCACATAACGGACTAATCTTAAAAGTTCATGGTGGTGCATTATCAACACACCAAAAACTATATCACTATAATGAAAGCTCAGTTTTTAATAGAGAGAATAAAATAAAACTAGCAAAAAAAGCAATTCCAATGTTTAGTGATGGTCAAGTAATAATAATGAGTGGTGGTACTACAAATCTAGAATTATCTCGTATTATTCCAAAAGACCTTAAACTAACTATTTATACATATAGTTTAACTATTGCCATGCAACTTTCAGAACACCCTAATGTTGAAGTAATTTTAATTGGTGGTAAAATGCATAAAAAAGCATTGGTAACTGTAGGTGTTAATGTTGTTAAAGTTCTTTCAAAGATTAAAGCTGACCTCTGTTTCTTAGGAACTAGTGGTATTAATATTGAAGAAGGAATTACAGAAGTAGGTTACGAAGTTTCTTTTATTAAGCGGGTAATGATTGCTTCATCAGATAATGTAGTTGCTCTAGTAACCTCTGATAAATTAAATACTACACAGAGATATCCTGTTTGTGATATTGTAGAAATTCATAAAATGATTACAGATTTGGATAAGGGTGATGATTTACTTAGTCCATATATCAAAAAAGGTGTTGAAGTTTTATAAATTTATTATTTTTATTCTGATATGTGCATGTTTTAATCTAAAAATTATTGAAAACGCCTATTTATATAAAGTTTAATTTTTTTCTAATTAGTTGAAATATTGTATTTTACTATAAATTTAAAGATATCTAAAAATTAGATATCTTTTTTTATGCGTTTATTTATATTTTAATGCATTATTATGCATTATTTAATAAAATATTTATATATTAGCAGTGTAAAACTAGATTAAATAAATTTTGGTTTAGTTAAATATGTAAATACGCCTTTAAGGCTTACAATATAGTTTGTTTCATTTATTTTTATTTGAGTAGGTATAGTGTAGGGGAGAAGCTTGAGAAACTTCTCCCTACTATACTTCTTTCTGAATGGGTGTTTTAGCATTTTATAGTATCTGAAAAATTATTAAGATTGAGTACAACATTAATATTTTCAATAATTGCAATTTATTTTGCCATTATTTTAGTTATTTCTTATTTCACTTCACGTAACAGAAGTGATGAATCTTTTTTTACCGGAGATAAAGAATCGCCATGGTTCTTAGTTGCTTTTGGTATGGTTGGAGCTGCTCTTTCAGGCGTAACTTTCGTTTCTGTGCCAGGGATGGTAGGTAATAATAATTTTTATTTCTTTCAGTTTATTTTAGGTAATGTAGCAGGTTATTTATTTATAACCTACGTGCTGATTCCTCTTTATTATAGATTAAAATTAGTTTCAATTTATGGTTATCTAAATGAAAGATTCGGAAACATAACCTTTAAAACTGGGTCATTTTATTTTTTATTATCTCAATCATTTGGAGCAGCATTAAGGCTTCTATTAGCAGCAAAAATACTACAATTTGCATTTTTTGACAGATTGAATATTCCCTTTTATTTAACCGTAATAATCATAATTATTATGATTTGGCTATATACAAATAAAACGGGAATAAAAACAATTGTCTATACGGATACTATGCAGACATTTTTCTTAATTTCTGCTGCAGTAATTACTATTATTATGATAACTTCTGCATTGAATTTGAGTTTTACAGAAGCATTAACTGAAGTTTCAAATCATAAATATTTTAAAGTTTTTGACTGGGATAGTCATTCAGGAAGTAATTTTTTCAAACAATTTATTTCAGGTTTTTTAATTGCAATTGCGATGATGGGATTGGATCAGAATATGATGCAAAAATCTCTTACTATTAAGAAAATGGGAGATGCTCAAAAAAATACACTTACTTTTAGTTTAATTCTTGCAGTAACCCAATTTTTATTTCTAGGTTTAGGTATTTTATTATATATATATGCTGAAAAACATAATATTTCATTACCAATTAGTGAGGATGGAAAGCTTTTAGATACCGATACTTTATTCCCAAATTTGGCAATTAATTACCTAGGGTTGATTACAGGTATTAGTTTTCTGTTAGGTATTATAGCAGCATCATTTTCGAGTATTGACTCAGCATTAACTGCATTAACAACATCCTTTACCTATGATTTTTTAAATATTGAATCAAAAACTAGTAAGGAGAAGCTTAGACTTAAAAATATAGTAATGTTTGCTTTTTCGGTAATCATTTTTGTGATTATTATGGCTTTTTCCGGAACAAGAGGAGATGTAATTTCAACCATTTTTTATGTGGCAGGATTTACTTATGGACCTCTTTTAGGATTATTCCTTTTCGGAATGTTTACAAAGATTAAAATAAAAGATAATTTGGTTCTGATAGTTGCTGTTTTAGCACCTATTTTAACTTATCTGTTGAATATATTTTTTAAGAATTCATTTAATTTTGATTTTGGATTTTTAAATATAGCAGTCAATGCCGGTTTAACAGCATTAGGCTTATTTTTGATTAAAGAAGATAATTAGTTTATTATGATATCAAGTCCATTAACAGAGCAGTCATCTGCATACGATGATTTAGATAAAATGAGCATTAACGAGTTGCTCATCAATATTAATAATGAAGATAAAACTGTACCTTATGCAGTTGAAAGATCTATACCTCAGATCGAACCTCTAGTTACAAAAATTGTTGAGAATTTTGAAAAAGGAGGTAGGTTATTTTATATTGGTGCTGGTACAAGCGGTAGGTTAGGAGTCCTTGATGCGTCAGAATGTCCGCCAACTTATGGAGTACCTGATGATTGGGTTATTGGTTTAATTGCTGGTGGAGATAGTGCTTTTAGAAAGGCAGTTGAGAATGCCGAAGATGATGGCGAGCAAGCTTGGAAAGATCTACAAGCATTTAAAATTAATAAAAATGATGTTTTAATTGGAATTGCGGCATCTGGAGGAACTCCTTATGTAATAGGAGGTTTGAAAGAAGCAAATAAAAATGGTTTGGTAACAGGGTGTATTACCTGTAATTATAATACTAAGGTTGCAGCCGAAGCTCAATACCCAATAGAAGCCGTTGTTGGCTCTGAATTTGTTACTGGAAGTACTCGTATGAAATCTGGAACTGCTCAAAAACTGGTTCTTAATATGATCTCAACTTCATTGATGATTAAACTAGGTAGAGTAGTTGGAAATAAAATGGTAGACATGCAGCTTACTAATAAAAAGCTAGTTATTAGAGGAACCAATATGATAGCAAATGAGGTAGGAATTGACGAAGTTTTAGCCAAAGACTTTCTTTTAAAATATGGAAGTGTTAGAAAGGCTGTTGAAGCTTATAGAAAAGAACATTAAAAAATATAATTTGTATAGTTGAACCACATCTGTTTAGATGTGGTTTTTTTTTTACCACATTTTATAATTTAGTTCACCTGATTTTATCTCAATAGCTTCTTTGCTTTTACAAAATAATTTTGCGGTTAAACTACCTTTAAGTATTATTGTTTCATCATTAACTTCTAGCCAGCTACCTTCTCTTAACCCCAAAACGGGCAGTTCATTATAAGTATGAAATTCTTTGATTCTTGTTTCTCTAGTTTCACCTTTATGTTTAGAATTTAAGTCTGGATCTAAATAATGTGCATTTATATTAAAAGGTATCAATCCTAAAGTTTTAAAGCTTGGTGGATGAATAATAGGCATATCATTGGTTGTCTGCATGGTTTTGCATGTAATATTACTTCCTGCGCTTGTTCCAAAATAAAGAGTACCATTTTCAACAGTATTTTTAATAATATCCATTAAATCATATTTGTATAATGTAGTAACCAATTCAAAAGTATTACCACCACCTGTAAAAATTGCTCTTGCATTTTCAATTGCTTTTTTTGGATCTTTAAATTGGTGGATGCCTTTTATAGAAATATTGATTTTAGAAAACACGCCTGCTGCTAAAGAAGTGTATTCATCATAGGTTATTCCACTTGGCCTGGCATAAGGGATAAATAAGACCTCATTTATATCTTTAAAAAATTCCTGTAAAGTGGATAAGATATATTCTAAGTATTCACTTCCGTAAATTGTTGAAGTGCTGGCAATAATCATTTTTTTCATCCTAGTATTTTTGTTAAAGATAGTGAATATCAGTATTTAACAAAAATTTATTAAAACCTTAATTAAAATTATGATAACAGAATTGTTTCTTTGTTTTAATGAATCGGCTAAACCTTTTACTTATTTTATTTTTTACTGTACAATTATATGCGCAAGAATCAAATACATACATTCAAGGCAAAGTATTATCAGGTTCAACTCCTATTGAAAACATACATATTATTAATAGATCAACCAATAAAGGAACTATATCTAACAAAAAAGGTAATTTTAAAATATATGTAAGGGTTAATGATACAATTACTTTTTCAGGAGTTCAATTTTATACAAAGACAATGATAATCTCTAAAATAGAGATACATCAAAAATTTTTAAATATACTTTTGTATGATAAAATTAACGAATTAGAAGAAGTAAACTTAGAATACAAGGATTTATCAGGTAATTTACTAGTAGATTCAAAAAAGGTTATGGATTCTATTTCTAAGATACAATCAGGTGCTCTTAATTTTGCTATAATGGATTTTAGTCTTACTTCAATATCTGTAGCTAAGCAATTGGATGAAGATAGGTTGCCAGATTCTACAGACCCTATGATGCCGTTAGGAGGAGATATTTTAGGTTTATTATCTTTTGTTTTAAAACCGGCTATAAAAGAAGTTTCAAAAATTGGAAAGAAGAAAAGACAACAAAAAGCAGAAGAGAAAAGATATCAAAATGCTTTAGAATTACTTCCAGAAAAAATTAGAAAAGATCTTGGGGATAATTTTTTTGAACAAACACTAAAAATATCGACTGATCAAATTGATGATTTTATCTTATACTGTGTTAAAAATGGAGCGGGAGAATTATTTTTAAAAAATAAAAAAATGGAAATGATTGATGTATTTTTAACAGAAAGTAAAATTTATAATAAGTAGTTTCTTGTCTTTTTTGTACTTTCGCTCTAATGAATAAGCTCCGAAAAATACTTTATCCTTTATCCTTACTTTATGGTGAAGTTACCAAAATCAGAAATAAAGCCTACGACAATGAGGTTTTAACTTCTGTATCTTATGATTTTCCGGTAATTGCTGTAGGAAATCTAAGTGTTGGTGGAACGGGAAAAACACCTCAAATAGAATATTTAATCCGATTATTACAAAAAGACTATCAAATTGCTGTCTTAAGTAGAGGTTATAAAAGAAAGACAAAAAATTTTCAAATTGCAGATAAAAATTCTACTGCAGAAACGATTGGTGACGAACCATTACAATATTATAGAAAATTTGAAGATATTGTAGTAGCGGTAGATGCAGATAGGGTTCATGGAATTGCCGAATTACAAAAATTAGATTCTGTACCTGATATTATTTTATTAGATGATGCTTTTCAGCATAGAAAAGTAAAAGCTGGGTTTTATATACTGTTAACACCATATAATCATTTATATGTAGATGATTCGGTTTTACCTACAGGAGATTTACGAGAAAAAAAAGATGGTGCAAAAAGAGCTCAAATTATTGTTGTTAGTAAATCGCCAAGTAATCTAACTAATGATAATCAGTTTAATACGGCAAAAAAGTTAAATCCTGAATTAAATCAAACAGTATTTTTCTCAACTATCGATTATGCAGATAAGATTATTTCTAAATCTGATAAAAAAAGTATAAAAGATTTAAGTGATTACAAGGTTCTATTGATTACGGGTATTGCAAAGACAAAACCTTTAACCGATTTTTTAAAAGGAAAAAATATTCATTTTAAACATATGAATTATCCAGATCATCATGATTTTTCAACTAAAGATTTAAAAAATATTTCTACAGAATTTGAAGGATTAGATTCGGATAAAAAGATTGTCCTTACAACTGAAAAAGATTATGTAAGAAATTTTGAAAACTTCAGGAATAAAGTTTATTATTTGCCAATAAAGACTAAGTTTATTGCTAACGAAAGAGATTTTAATCAATTAATTAAAGATTATGTACAAAAAAGTATTAGAAACAGTTAAATTTTTAGAAGAAAAAGGTATAAACAATCTAGATTATGGAATTGTTTTAGGTACAGGGTTAGGGAGTTTGGTTAGTATAATTGATGTAGAATTGAAAATACCTTACAGCGAAATACCAAATTTTCCTGTTTCTACAGTTGAAGGACATTCAGGTACTTTGATTTTCGGGAAATTAAGTGGTAAAAATGTACTTGCCATGCAGGGAAGATTTCATTATTATGAAGGATGGACATTGCAACAAGCTACATTTCCCATTCGAGTAATGAAGTTTCTAGGAATTGAAAGAATAATTGTTTCCAATGCTTCTGGAGGAGTGAATTCGAATTTTAAAGTTGGTGAAATAATGTTAATCAATGATCATATTAATATGATGCCAGAGCATCCTCTAAGAGGTGAAAATGATAAAAGATTTGGTCAACGATTCGTTGACATGCATGAGCCTTACAATCTAAAAATGTTAGAAACGATGCAAAATGTAGCGGATAATAATAATATTAAAGTCCATCAAGGAGTTTATTTAGCTCTTCAAGGGCCAACATTTGAAACTCCTGCAGAGTACAGAATGGTTAGAAATATGGGAGCTGATACTGTGGGAATGAGTACTGTGCCAGAAGTTATTGTCGCAAAACATATGAACATGGATTGTTTGGGGATTTCAGTAATTACAGATTTAGGTCTAGAAGGTAAAGTTGAAGAAGTATCTCATGAGGCTGTACAAGAAGCTGCGAAAACTGCCGAAAAGGATGTATGTAAATTAGTTGAAGAATTTGTTCTTAAAAATTGATTTTAAATATAATACAAAAAAAACATCCGCCAAAAAGCGGATGTTTAACTTACTAACTCAAAATTAATTATAATGAAAACAAAATTTAATGGGGAATTTTGTAATTCAAATTAATAACATCAATTCTCGTGCCAAAATTAGTTATATTTATTAAAGATATGTTAAATGAATTATTTTATTTTTAGGATCATTATCCATTTACAATTTTGTCTTTTAAATATTTGGCAGTAAAAGATTGTTTGTTTTTGATTATTTCTTCTGGAGTTCCTTGTGCAATCAGATTTCCACCATTATTTCCGCCTTCCAATCCTAGATCAATTATAAAATCGGCACATTTTATTAAATCTAAATTGTGTTCAATTACAATAATACTATGTCCTTTATTGATTAATGCTTTAAAAGATTGTAATAATTTGTTGATATCATGAAAATGTAAACCTGTAGTTGGTTCATCAAAAATAAATAAAGTTTTATCATTTTTTCTACCTTTTATTAAGAAAGAAGCAAGTTTAATTCTTTGTGCTTCACCTCCCGAAAGGGTAGAAGATGCTTGTCCTAGATTGACATACCCCAAGCCTACTTCCTGTAATGGTAATAATTTATTAGATATTTTGAACTGCCCGTATTCTTCGAAAAAAGAAATGGCTTCATCTACTGTAATCTCTAATATATCATTTATTGATTTACCTTCAAATTTAACTTCTAATATCTCTTTTTTAAATCTTTTCCCCTTGCAAGTTTCACATTGTAAATGTACATCTGCCATAAATTGCATTTCAATGGTTACTTCGCCTTCTCCTTTACAAGTTTCGCATCTGCCACCATCTACATTAAATGAAAAATGTTTGGCTTTATAAGCTCTTATTTTTGATAATTTTTGTTCGGTAAAAAGCTTTCTAATATCATCGTAAACTTTAATGTATGTAACTGGGTTTGAGCGACTAGATCTGCCAATAGGATTTTGATTAACAAATTCAATTTGTTTTATTGAATCAAATTTCCCTTTGATTTCTGTGAATTCTCCAGCCTTTTCACCATAATTAAAGAGCTTTTTTTGTATTGCTGGATATAGAATATCTTTGATTAATGTGCTCTTGCCACTACCAGAAACTCCGGTGACAACCGTTAAGGTTTCTAGAGGAAATTTTACATCAATATTTTTTAAGTTATGCTCACGTGCTCCAATAATTTCGATATAATTTTTTGAGATTCTTCGATTTTTTGGAATTTCAATTCGCAATTGGTTATTTAGATATTTTGCAGTAAGAGAATCTGATTTTAAGATAGCACTATAATCCCCTTCAGCAACTAATTCTCCTCCAAAAGTTCCAGCTTCTGGTCCAATATCAATAATATGATCGGCTGCTTTTATAATATCTTCATCGTGCTCAACAACGATTACGGTATTACCTAAATCTCTCAAGTTTCTCAAAACTTTTATTAACCTTTCTGTGTCTCTAGAATGTAAGCCAATACTTGGTTCATCTAAAATGTACATAGATCCTACAAGGCTGCTTCCTAGAGAAGTAGCTAGGTTTATACGCTGACTTTCTCCACCAGAAAGTGAATTAGAATTACGGTTAAGACTTAAATATTCTAAACCAACGTTACACAGAAATTGTAATCGATTGATGATTTCAATTAGTAATCTTTTTGCAATGTTTTGATCGTGTTCATCTAATTTTAATTGTTTGAAGAAATCTAAAACCTCATTTATAGGTAAATTTACTAGATCAGTAATAGTTGTATTGTCAATTTTCACATAGTTACTTTCTTTTCGTAATCTATCTCCATGACAAGTTGTACATTTTGTTTTGCCTCTGTATCGAGAAAGCATAACTCGATACTGAATTTTATAGCTTTTTTCTTCAATACGTTTGAAAAATTTATGCAATCCTCTAAAAAACTCATTTCCCTCCCATAATAGTTTTATTTGTTTGTCGTTCAACTCATAAAAGGGTTTGTGAATAGGAAAGTTAAACTTGTAGGCATTTAAAACTAGCTCTTCTTTATATTTTTTAAATGAATCACTTTTCCACGGAATAATTGCATCATCGTAAATGGAAAGAGAAGTGTTTGGAATAACAAGATCCTCATTAATACCAATAACATTTCCATATCCTTCGCAGTCTGGACAAGCTCCATAAGGATTGTTAAAACTAAATAAATGTGTATTTGGAGTTAAGAAAGTTATACCATCTAAATCAAACTTATTACTGAATTCTCTTGTAGATTTTTCTTTAATATTTTCAATAATACAGGTTCCTTTGCCTTCAAAAAAAGCTGTTTGAATAGAGTCCGCTAGTCGATTGTAAAAATCTTCTTCATCTTTTACTACTATTCTATCGATTACTAAAAATAGATCTTTTTTGATTTTTAGATCAAAATCCTCAATACGAATAACTTTATTATTTACCTTAATTCTGGCAAAACCTTGTTGAATTAAAACATCTATCTTTTTATTTAATTCTTTTCCTTTTTCTATAATTATAGGAGATAGAAGCAATAATTTTTCACGTTCTTCAAAAGATTTTACATAATTGATAACATCACTAACAGTATCTTTCTTTACTTGATTACCAGATATAGGTGAGTAGGTTTTACCAATCCTTGCATATAAGATCTTTAAATAGTCATAAATTTCGGTTGAGGTACCTACAGTTGATCTTGGGTTGGTGCTATTTACTTTTTGTTCAATGGCAATTGCAGGGGAAATTCCTTTAATATAAGTTACTTTTGGTTTGTTCAACTTACCTAAAAATTGACGTGCATAAGCTGATAAACTTTCAATATATCTTCGCTGTCCTTCTGCATAAAGAGTATCAAAAGCAAGACTAGATTTACCTGATCCAGACAGCCCGGTAATGACAATAAGCTTATTTCTTGGTATTTTTACATCAATTTTTTTAAGGTTGTGTACAGCAGCACCTTTAATGATAATATTTTCTTTAAAGTTATTGTTTTTCAATGTGTTAGAAGGTTTTTTACTTAGACATTTTACAAATATACTAAGTTAATTTTGTTAATAAAAAATAAAAAATGTTAATAAAAACAAAATAAATTGCAAAAAAACTTGTTTATATGGTTAATATGTTTTTATATTTGTTCCGAGGCTATGAAAAAGTTACTAGTCTCCCCTGTAAATATTAATTAAAAAAAATTGCTTATAGTATAGTTCTACTTTTCATACACAATAACATACAAACGAGGTTTATTATTTAAACTTCAAACAAAAAAAGGGGAATTATGCATACACAAAAATTAGATGACAGCGTGCTTGTCAGCAACTACATTGATGGAAACGAAAGAGCATTAGAAATTTTAATCCTTCGTCACAAACAAAGAATTTTCAGTTTTATTTATTCAAAAGTACAAGATAGAGATGTTACAGAAGATATCTTTCAAGATACTTTTATTAAAATTATCAATACCTTAAAAATGGGTAAATATAACGAAGAAGGTAAATTTTTACCATGGACGATGAGAATCGCTCACAATTTAGTTATCGATTTCTTTAGAAAAGGTAACAGAATGCCTACATTTAAAAATACAGATGAGTTTGATATTTTCTCTGTACTTGGTGACCCAAGTTTAAATGCTGAAAGAAGTCTTATAAAAGATCAAATTCATTCGGATGTAAGAAAGCTGGTTGAAAAATTACCAGAAGATCAAAAAGAAGTTTTAACAATGCGTATCTTTAGGGATATGAGTTTTAAAGAAATTTCAGAGCAAACAGATGTTAGTATCAATACTGCCTTAGGAAGAATGCGATATGCATTAATTAATCTAAGAAAAATGATAGATAACAATAATATTATCTTAACAAACTATTAAAAAAGTAATTTTTTTTGATGTTTGCACAATATAACTAAGTTTTGCTCGTTTATATATTAAATAACCCTGTAAATTATAAAAAAATATGGCAAAACTTTACACTAAAAAGATTTTTAAGGAAAACTTAGAACCAAAAATGGAGACAGTTTCCTTCCTACTTAACTACTCTAAATCAATTAAAGTAGTTAAATCAAAAAAAGACAGCTTAATGTTTCATTTGAATTAATCGTTGAAAAAGCCCTCAGAGAAATTTGAGGACTTTTTTTTTATACTTTTTTCTTTCCTAAAATAAAAATATATATTTTTTTGAATAACATTTGCTTAGAAAAGAGATTGTCTTTTCATTATTTATAAGGATTTGTTGTATCCCCATTTTTAAGACAATGATAAAGTAGATTTATTTCTGATAATTAGATATTATTTGATATCTAAAAGAAGATTTTATTTATGGTTAGACGAAGAAATTTCATTGTTTAATACCTTATTATTAATAAGAAACTAAAGATATATTGAAAATTAAAATAGCCACTCTTTTAAGAGTGGCTATTTTAATTCTACTAGTATAAGCTATTCTTTATTATTGTTTTATAACTTTTAAAGTTTGTCTTCTCTCTCCTTTTCTAACATCAACAAAGTACAAACCAGTTTTCCATGCTCTAGTATCAATTTCTAGATTTCTACCGATTGGATTTTCATTTTTATAAATCACTGAACCAAGCACAGTATAAACACTAACAGAAGAAATATCTTCACCAAAAGAGATTTTCAAGTCATTAGCAATAGGGTTAGGGTATGCTACTAGATTTGCTATTGTTTCTGTTCCAACAGCAGCAGTACCATTATTAGTTATTTTTATAGTATAATCTTCGATTTCACCTTGAGTAATATCATCACAAGCCGAGTTAATAGCACTAGAACTTGTTGCAACTCTGAAAATATAATCACCTGTTGCCACATCAGTAGGTATAGTAAAATTTTGATATGCATAGGCATCACCTTCTTTGCTTACCATTTCTTCGTTAGCTCCATCAAATTTTCCATCTTTATTAAAATCAATCCACACTTTCCACCAACTTGGGTTTATTGAATTATCAATACCGTATTTACCTCTAAGCATATTGCTGTAAGAGTTACCAGAAATGGCATTAAAAGATGTTGATTTAAAATCACCATAACCGGCATCTTGCTGCCAGTCTTCTGTAACGTTTAATAATAATTGTACTCTTGCATCCCAGGGACCTTCAGTAATTTTAACATATCTAACATAATAATCAGCAGTGCTAGTTGCATTTGACGTACATTGTGCATTTATATTAGTAAAGCTTGTCATAAAAGCTATAATCATTGTGAAGTAAAATAGTTTCATAGTTGTATTTTTAAGTTATTAAAGCTAGTATTAAGAATAAAAATTCTACATAAACAAATGTACATAACAAATGGTGAAATTTTGAATAAATATTAGTTATTTCACTAATTTATTATATAGATAATAATATATCATAAATGAGATTATCTTTTTATTACACTTTTCCTACCAATAGTACTTGTAATAATATCCTTTTCAATTTTCCATCCTCTGGCAGGAGAATATTCTCTACCATAATAGATAATTTGCAAGTGTAAAATATTCCATAGATTTTTTGGAAATAATCTTTTGGCGTCTTTTTCGGTTTGAATTACATTTTTACCATTACTTAGATTCCATCTATACATTAATCTGTGAATATGAGTATCTACAGGAAATGCCGGTACATGAAATGCTTGGCTCATAACAACCGATGCTGTTTTATGTCCAACGCCTGGTAATTCTTCTAAATCTTCAAAATTTTGAGGAACTTCTCCTTTGTGTTTATTAATTAGAATATGAGATAATTCAGAAATAGCTCTAGATTTTTTTGGTGATAGCCCTACTGGTCTAATGATTTTTCTTATTTCTTCAGTAGTAATTTTTGTCATTGCAAAAGGATTGTCTGCCCTATCAAATAGTAATGGAGTAACGGTATTAACTCTAGCGTCAGTACTTTGTGCTGAAAGTAATACTGCAATTAATAATGTATAAGGGTCATAATGTTTTAAAGGTATAGGTGGTGATGGGTACAATTCATTTAAAGTGTCTATTACGAAATCAACTTTTTCTTTTTTATTCATTTTTTATTATAAAATATAGATTTAGGATAGAATTATTTTTTGGTAAATAAAAGGTGTTAAAAGTATAAATTCTATTTACTAACCAAATCTGTATGTAAACCACATTCGGTTTTATTAAGTCCAAACCAACGCCCACTTCTATCATTTGATAAGTCCATTTTACGAGTACAAGGTTCGCAACCAATGCTTAAATAGCCTTTTTCTTCTAGGGGATGTTTTGGTAAATTGTATTTTATAGCATAGTCATAAATCATTTTATTATTCCAATCTAAAACGGGATGAAATCGTTTGCAACTAAAAGCACCATCTTGTTCTATTTTCATGTTTTTTCTATTGGCATTTTGATCGGCTCTAATCCCATTTATCCAAACATCATATTCTGCCAGAATAGTTTCCATGGGCTGTGTTTTATTAATTGCACAACATCTATCAGGATCAGAAGTAAATAATAAATTTCCATTACTATCTCTTTGATGAATTTTAGGTACAGAAGAAGTAACATTAACTAAGTTTAATCCAAATAGATCAATAATTTCATCTCTAAATTCTAAAGTTTCAGGAAATAAATAACCTGTATTTATAAACATAACTGGAATAGATTTATCAATCTTACTTAAAATATGTAGTAGCGGAATACTATGTGTTTGAAATGAGGATGTTACAAATAATTTCAAACCTTCTTTTTGGTAATTATCAATGTGTTTTTTGATATTTTCAATAGTCATGTTTACCTATTTAAAAGTGCTGTAAAAATAATGTTTACAAATTTTAAAAGCAATGTTTTTGAATAATTCTTAATTTTGTATAAAATGTAAAATTATGAAGCTTGTATTTGCAACCAATAATAATAATAAAGTTAAAGAGATTAAAGGATTATTACCAAAAGATATTGAAATACTTACTTTAACAGATATACACTGTACTGAAGAAATTGAAGAAACCGAAGATACAATTGAAGGTAATGCAAAATTAAAAGCAGATTATATTACCAAAAATTATGGTTATGATTGTTTTGCTGATGATACAGGCTTAGAAGTTGATATATTAAATGGAGCTCCTGGAGTTTATTCGGCTAGATATGCCGGAGAAAATGTTACTTATGAAGATAATGTTCAAAAAATGTTATATGAAATGAATAGAAAAATTGATAGAAAAGCTCAGTTTAGAACAGTAATTGCTCTTAATTTAGAAGGAAAACAATACTTATTTGAAGGGATTTGTAAAGGAAATATTTTAAAACAGAAAAAAGGAAATTTAGGATTTGGTTATGATCCTATTTTTCAACCAGATGGATTTGATAAATCTTTTGCTGAAATGAATTTAAAAGAAAAAGGAGATATTTCGCATAGAGGCTTAGCAGTAAAAAAACTGGTTAAATTTTTAAAACATAAGTAATAAAAAATACGATAAATAACAATAATCTATTTTCCACCAATCATTTTGGAAACAATACCTTTTTCACTTCCAATCTCAGCGAGTATAAGTCCTGTAAAATGTAAAATTAAAAATGGAATTAAGTAATACAAAGTCATTTTGTGAATATTTTCAGCTACATCGTGTAGAAAATCAGGACCGAACCTGATTAATAAGCCTGTAATTAAAGTGAAACCTAAAAAGATATAAAAAACCCTATATACCCAAAGTTGAAATTTTTCAGTAGTATTTTTTGGACTATATAAATTCTTTTTAGTTGAATTATATATAAGTCTTAAAACATAAACTCCTGCAGCAATATATCCAACTATTAAATGCCAGTCAAACATTGGGCTTCTAATTTGTTTAGCAATTTTTATTGCTTGGTCTTTTGTAATTTCAATATCTATACTAAATAAACCATCCATTAAAATTCCTGCCATATGATTTTTTTCCATCCAGTTTAAACGTAAAAAAACAGTTAAAAGAATGAATAGAATAGTAAAGGCAAGTGCCCAGTGTAAAAGTCTGTCAATTAATGTGTAAGAGTTTCTCATAAGTCAATCGGTTTACACAAATGTATAAATAAATAGTTAAATTAACAAGAATAATTCAAATTGTAAAAGTTTTAAAATAAAGTAGTTTGTCCATCACTATTTTCATCTTCACCATTTATTATTTCTTCATCAACTACTTCTACTTCATTAACTTCTGGTTCTTCATAATGTAGAGGTTCAAGGAAGTTAATAACCTTAATTTTGTCATTAGTGAATTGATTACCAAGTGCTTTTATACCTTTTATTGTAATGAATTCCTCAAAATTTAGGGTTTGATTTTCTAAACTTCTTTTAGAAAATAGTACTTCTGCCATTGGCCTAAAATCAGTACTAACAATTTGTAATTTTGAATTTTCGTGATCAGTAATGAAATCTTCCTCCTTATCTGGGTGCTCTATCATAAATCTTTTTACATAATATCGCTCTCTTTCTCCATCAAAGTAAACTATAGAAATTGGTTTGTTTGGATTCCATTTTTCAAGAACAATCATATCATTATCAAAATGAGATGTTAAGTTTGGTATGATAGTTTTAGCAATACCTTTTTGTGTAATAATTAATAATCTATCATCAGCAGTAAATTCACCAAGTAAATCTCCTCTTTCATCTACATTTAATCTTTGTACAGTATCGTCAAACCAAATTTTGCGTGGTTTTAAAGTAGAAATACCTTTTTCTTTAAGTTCAATTTTTCTAACAGTAAATTTTGTAACCGTATTTCCTCTACTTGCACGGCCTTTTATGGCAAGATTTGCAAAATCTACATCCCATTTTAATTTTTTGATACTACTAGCTGCACGTAAATTTATAGTCACAATTTCGGCTTCACCATTTGGATTGGCGGTAAAATATTGTACCCTTGAGTCCTTATTGCCATTTGTGATATCATATTCTTTATCTCGAGTAATACTAGTAACTCTAAATCGTTTCATGTAGGTTGGACCACCTTTTCCATCACGATATATCATGTTGTAGATGGTTCGTTTGTCTTTCTTTTTGAATACAGCAACATGAATAATATCTTTTCCAACGAAAATTTTACTATCTACTTTGGTAATAATCATTTCACCATCTTTTCTAAACACGATAATGTCATCAATATCAGCACAATCACTTACAAATTCTTCTTTTTTAAGTGATGTTCCAATAAAACCTTCTATTCTATTTACGTATAGTTTTGCATTGCGAATTACTACCTTAGTAGCAATAATATCTTCAAAGATTCTAATCTCAGTTTTTCTTTCCTTTCCTTTACCATATTTCTTTTTAAGATTGATAAAATAATCAATAGCAAAGTTTATCAGATTAGCTAAATGTTGTTTTACTTCTGCAATTTTTCCTTCTAAAGTTTCAATATGTAGTTTAGCTTTATCAATATCAAATTTTGAGATTTTTTTAATTTTAATCTCGGTTAACCGAATAATATCTTCTTCAGTAACGGCTCTTTTTAGATGCTTGGTATGTGGTTTTAACCCTTTTTCAATTGCTTTGATTACCCCTTTCCATGTTTCAACTTCTTCGATGTCACGATATATTCTTTTTTCGATAAATATCCTCTCTAAAGAGGCAAAATGCCATTGATCTTCTAATTCTTTCAGTTGAATTTCTAGTTCAGCTTTTAATAAAGCAACTGTATGATCTGTTGAATATCTTAAAGCATCGGATACACCAATAAAAATAGGTTTATTGTCTTGAATGATACAACACAAAGGTGAGATAGACATCTCACAATTTGTGAAAGCATAAAGTGCATCAATAGTTTTATCAGGTGAAATACCTTTTGGTAAGTGTACTAATATTTCTACATTTTTGGCAGTATTATCTTCAATGCGCCTGATTTTAATCTTATTTTTATCATTTGCTTTTATAATTGAATCAATTAATGAAGTGGTTGTTGTACCGAAAGGTATTTCGGTAATAACCAAAGTATTTTTATCTTGTTGCGTAATTTGTGCTCTTACTCTTACTTTTCCGCCTTTTTTCCCATCATTATAATTGGTAATATCAACAATTCCACCGGTTAAAAAATCGGGAAAAACCTTAAAGCTTTTACCTTTTAATATTTTAATGGAAGCATCGATTAATTCATTAAAATTATGTGGTAATATCTTTGTTGATAATCCAACTGCAATTCCTTCTCCACCTTGAGCAAGAAGTAAAGGAAATTTTACAGGAAGATCAACGGGCTCTTTTCTTCTACCATCGTAAGACTGTTGCCATTCCGTAGTTTTTGGATTAAAAACAACTTCTAATGCAAATTTTGATAAGCGAGCTTCAATATATCTTGAGGCTGCAGCACGATCTCCGGTTAAAATATTTCCCCAGTTACCCTGCATATCTATCAATAATTCTTTTTGACCTAATTGTACCATTGCATCGGCAATACTTGCATCGCCATGTGGATGATATTGCATGGTATGTCCAACAAGATTTGCAACTTTATTGTACCGTCCGTCATCGAGATCTTTCATAGATTGCATAATACGACGTTGAACAGGTTTAAAACCATCATCAATTGCAGGAACTGCACGTTCTAGAATTACATACGAGGCATAATCTAGAAACCAATCTTTAAACATTCCGGATACTTTAGTTATGGAATCGTTAGATACCTCTTCAGTAGTATTTGTTTCAAATTGATTTTGGATATCTTCCTTATTATGTTCTTCGTTGTTCATGCTTTCTTCCATATTCTAAATTGCAATAAACTAATTATTTAGTAGTTAAAAGATTATTTTCTTTCATAATTTCTTGTTCATCTTCTTCAATAAAATCTGTTTCTACTTTTAGATTACTGATGATAAATTTTTGTCTATCTGGTGTATTTTTCCCCATATAAAATGATAATAATTGTTCTATAGATGTTTCTTTTCCAATCATCACAGGGTCCAAACGAATATCATCACCAATAAAATGAATAAATTCATCAGGTGAAATTTCACCCAAACCTTTAAATCTTGTAATTTCAGGTTTGCCTCTTAATTTTTTAATAGCTTTTTGTTTTTCAATATTACTATAGCAATAATGCGTATCTTTTTTATCGCGTACTCTAAATAAAGGTGTTTCTAAAATATATAAGTGACCTTCTTTAATTACTTCGGGAAAGAATTGTAAAAAGAAAGTAATTAAAAGTAAGCGAATATGCATACCATCCACATCGGCATCAGTAGCGATTACTATATTATTATATCGTAAATTTTCTATTCCGTCTTCAATATTTAATGCAGCTTGTAATAAATTGAATTCTTCATTTTCATAAACAATTTTTTTGCTTAATCCGTATGAGTTTAAAGGTTTACCTTTTAAACTAAATACAGCTTGGGTATTTACATTTCTAGATTTTGTTATTGAACCACTTGCTGAATCACCCTCAGTTATAAATAAAGTACTGTCAAGACGATTGTCTTTTTTCATATCATTTAAATGAACACGACAATCTCTTAATTTTTTATTGTGTAAACTTGCTTTTTTTGCTCTTTCTCTTGCTAATTTTCTGATGCCAGATAATTCTTTTCTTTCCTTTTCTGCCTGCTGAATTTTTTGTTGAATAGCTTCGGAAGTCGTAGGATTTTTATGTAGATAATTATCGAGTTTTTGTTTTACAAAATCATTGATAAAAGTCCTTACAGTTGGTAAACCTCCACCCATTTCAGTTGAACCTAATTTGGTTTTTGTTTGACTTTCAAAAATAGGCTCCATTACTTTAATGCTAATTGCCGTAACTATTGACTTTCTAACATCAGATGCATCAAAATTCTTTCCAAAGAAATCGCGAATGGTTTTAACAATTGCTTCGCGAAAAGCATTTTGGTGCGTTCCTCCTTGTGTAGTGTGTTGTCCGTTTACAAACGAATGAAATTCTTCACTATATTGCGATTTGCTGTATGTTAAAGCAACTTCAATATCATCATCTAATAAATGTACTATTGGAAAAAGTTTGGACTCTTCGTTGATGTTTTCATCTAACAAATCTCTTAAGCCATTTTCTGAAAAATATTTTTCTCCGTTAAAAATAATCGTTAAACCTTTGTTTAAATAAACATAGTTTTTAATCATTTTTATGATGTACTCATTTCTATATTTATAATGTGGAAAAATAGTTAAATCGGGTGTAAAAGAAACTTTTGTACCTTTTCTTAAACTCGATTTTTGTTGAGGCTCATCATTGGTAAGATTTCCATGTTCAAATTCGGCAATTTTTGATTTATCATCTCTTATAGATTGCACCTTAAAATAACTAGAAAGTGCATTTACTGCTTTGGTACCAACTCCATTTAATCCTACCGATTTTTTAAAAGCTTTAGAATCATATTTACCACCAGTATTCATTTTTGAAACTACATCTACTACTTTTCCTAAAGGAATTCCTCTACCATAATCACGTATAGAAACGGTATCGTTCTTCACAGAGATTTCTATCGTCTTTCCAGAACCCATCACAAATTCATCAATAGAATTATCGATAACTTCTTTTATTAAGATATAAATCCCATCATCTGGAGAAGATCCATCACCAAGTTTCCCAATATACATTCCGGGGCGCATCCTTATATGTTCTTTCCAATCGAGTGAACGTATGTTATCTTCGGTATAAGCAGTTTCTTTTGCCATTAATTTTATTAGATTAAGTGCCGTCGCTAAAGTAATAATTCAAACTAAAAAATAAAAAGGTTAATGATTTTTTTATTAACACTTATTTTAAAAAACAATTTTATTACTTTTACATAAATATATAAAATGATGATTAAAAAACAAATACCAAATCTTTTTACTTTATTAAATCTATTTTCGGGTATAATTGCAATAATTATGGCCATGTCAGATAATTTAGTAGTGGCTGCTTTTTTTGTAATGTTAGGAATATTTTTTGACTTTTTTGATGGATTCTTTGCTAGAGTTTTTAAAGTTGAAGGAGAATTTGGAAAACAACTCGATTCATTGGCCGATGTGGTTACATCTGGGGTTGCGCCAGGTTTGATAATGTTTCAATTATTATTTTTTTCTACCCAACAACAATGGTTTATGCAATTGAGTAGTGAAGTTGGCGATTGGCATAATTTTAATGAAACTAATTTATTTTTTTTACCATTAGCAGGTTTAATTATTCCATTGGCATCGGCATATAGATTAGCTAATTTTAATATTGATGAGCGTCAAACAAGTTCGTTTATTGGTTTACCAACACCAGCTTTTGCATTATTTGTTATTTCTTTACCTCTCATTTTAAATTATGGTTCTTGGTCATTTGTTATAAATTTGATTCACAACCCATATTTTCTTCTTGTCGTTACTTTATTAGGAAGTTACCTTTTAAATGCTGAGTTGCCATTATTTTCATTAAAATTTAAAAATTACAGTTTTAATGAAAATAGGTTAAAGTATATTTTTATTATTATTTCAATTATTTTAATTGCAATATTTAAAGTTGTATCTATACCAATTATCATAATTGTATATGTTTTATTGTCAATTTTTAATAATTTCAATAATTCTAAATAAAAAACAGCACTTCAATTAAAATTTTAGATTTTAAAAATATTTCTGTAGAGTTTACTATTTGTTAAGCTTCATATACATAGCATATTATGGTTTTTTCATAATTAGATGACTTAGAAAAATGATTTATATTTTCTGATTGTTTTATTTTATTAATAGGATTGTAAAAAAGTGTATAAGCAGTACAATTTTTTTGATAAAATACAGTTATTATAATATATTTTAGATCTCCCCCTGACATTTATTTTTAATATTAATACAACTTATTAAGAGAGTTTATTTTCAATTGCTATGAAAAAAAATAAATTTATAAAACTGTTAGGTATTTTTTTATTTATAACTATTTTTAATAGTTATGGTCAAACATCAACCGAATTTGTTAAAAGATATGAAACTTCAGGTATCAATGGAGAGTTAACAATTATAGGAAATTCAATTTTAGGGGATAGCCCAGATACTCCATATAATGGTACTACTCAAAATAATTATATCGATATGGTTTTTATCGATATTGATGGCGATACAAATACTTTTAATTCGAGTAGTGCAAATTTCACAACAAATTCATGTAATAGAGTTGTTTATGCAGGTTTGTATTGGGGAGCAGTTTCAGCTCCAGCAAGTTTAGAACCTAATAAAATTAAATTTAAAATACCAGGCGGATCTTATCAGGATCTTACTGCTGATGAAACAATTGATTTTATCTTCTATAAAGATGTTACTACTATTCTAAATGTAAATTCTAATGTTTCGGGTGACTATTTTGTTGCAAATATTAGTTCTTCCGAAGGGAGAAATTCTGCATCAGGATGGTCTTTAGTTATCGTTTATGAAGATGCCACTGCATCGAGAAAATATATTTCCACATTCGATGGTTTTTCGGCTGTGAGAGATGCGCCATATAATCAAGTAGATTTTAATTATTCGGGTTTTGTTACACCACCTTCTGGAGCTGTTGAAGGTAGAGTAGGAGTTGCTGCATTAGAAGGAGATCTTGGTTGGTTTGGTGATCAACTTCTCTTTAAGGCAGATGGTAAGTCAAATTTCACTGCATTATACGATGCAGAAAATAATGTTGATAATTTCTTTAATAGTAAAATTACAAAAGATGGTGTTCAGGTTTCTAATAGAAATTTGAATAGTACAAATACTTTAGGATGGGATCAAAAATTATTAAATCTTACAGATCTAAATGTAGGAAACACTTTAATTGGAAATGGAGAAACAGGCGCAACGGTAAGAGTTACTAATAATGTTGGTGGCGATTGGATCTATACTTTTTTAAACACTTTTTCGATCAATATAATTGAACCAAATTTGCAAGTTCTTACAAAAGTAGAAGATACTTCTGGCAATGAAATTACACATCAATCTCCAGTTTCTTTAGGAGCTACAGTTTGGTATGATATTCAATTTCAAAATATTGGAACAGATAATGCGCAAAATACTTATATTGAAAACAACTTACCAATTAATGTAACTTTAGATGAGAGCACAATTTCTTTACCTACTGGAGTTAGCTATACTTATAGTCCGGTTACTCGTCAGTTACGATTTGATATCGATGATTCTTTAGTGTTAAAAAAATCTTTATCTCAAGTTTATCATATTCGTTATCAAGTAACAGCCTCTGATAATTGTTTTGATTATACAGATGCTTGTACTAATTTACTTGAAAATAATATTGCTTCTTACTATGACGGAGAAACTTCAGGTCAGAATATTTCTGGTCAGCCTGGATTGAACGGAATTAATGGTTGCGGACTTGGAAGTGAGGGTTCTATGGATTTATTTGTAAATACCAGCTCTTGCTCTTTTGATAGTGAATTGTATTTATGTAATGATACGCTAACTTTTGAAGGAGATGATGGTTATGATACTTATATCTGGACAGATTCAAATGGAAATGTTATAGGTAACTCTAAAGAAGTTACAGTTAATGGTCCTGGAGTTTATACCGCAACACAAAGAAGAACTGGATGTACAGAGACAATAAGAATCGTTACTGTTTTTGGATTGGATGTTACGGTTACACCATCTGATAATTTATGTAAAGATAGTGCAGATGGTAATGTGCAAATTACCATAAATGAAGCTTCAAATTCTTATACTTACGAGTTGTACCAATCGGGTAGTTTATTAGATTCTAAAAATGGAACTTCCTCGGCAACACATACTTTTACAGGATTAGATATTGGAAATTACGAAGTAAAATCTATCAAAGAAGATGGTTGTTTTGTTATTACACCTTTTAGTGTTGTAGAACCAACTTTATTGCAGGCATCTGCTACAAAACTAAATAATGTAACTACTTGTAATGGTTCTGTTTTAAATGGAAAAATACAGGTTGCCGGTAGTGGTGGAACACCACCTTATACTTATAGTGTTGATGATGGTGCAAATTATCAATCTGAAGATATTTTTTCAGTAGCAACTGAAAAAACATATAATTTAACAGTAAAAGACGCAAATGGTTGTACCACAATTGCTAGTGTTGCAGTTGGTTATGATGAGGAGATTGTATATGAAATTTTAAAAGAAGATATAATCTGTGTTGGAGATACTGATGGGAAAATTTCTATCAATATGACTAATAATCAAGGCTACACCATAACTTATAGTATTGACGGAGGAACAACTTACCAAAGTAACCCAGAATTTAAAAATCTTGAAAAAGGAATTTACGAAATAATAGTAAAAAAAGAAAAAGGATCAAACGTTTGTGAAACACCAAATTCAATTACAATTGATCAGTTAGTGTATCTAAATTTAGAGGCTAAAACTGATTTCTCATGTGATAGTGCCAGTAATGTGGTGATAGCAAACGTTGATCCTATTTATGATGGATTGGTAACATTTACTCTAGATGGAAGTATAAATCAATCTTCTGGAATTTTTGAAAATGTTGGCGAAGGGCAACATACAGTTACAGTTAGACATAACGAATATGGCTGTTCTGATGAACCTGTAATTGTTAATATTGAAGAATATACACCTATTACTATTACCTTAGAAAATTCACATATCAATGAATATACTGTGATTGCAACTGGTGGTGAGCCAGGTTATGAGTATAGTATGAATGATCCTAATAATTTTAGTGTAGAGAATGTCTTTAAAATTACAAGAAGTGGCGATTATACATTTTATGTTAAAGATGCAAAGGGTTGTATTGAAGAGAAAACGGTTACTTTAGAGTTTTTAGATATTGAAATACCTGATTTCTTTACTCCAAACGGTGATTCATATAATGATAGTTGGTATCCATATAATATTGAAATATATCCAAAAATTAGTGTTAAAATATTCGATAGATATCAGCGATTACTCGCCAGTTATAAAGGAATTGGATATTCATGGGACGGAACTTATAAGGGAAACCCTTTGCCAAGTGGAGATTATTGGTACATCATTAAGTTAAATGACGTTTCAGATACAAGAGAGTTTCAAGGAAATTTCACTCTAATTAGATAATATTGCTATGAAAAAGTTTATATCCATTATATTTTTAGTATTTGCTTTTACTGTAAATGCACAGGAGTTTAAAATGTCACCTTATACTCAGTATTTGGCTGATAATCCTTTTACAATTTCACCAGCTTACGCAGGAATTGATTCAGATATCCACAGATTAAGATTGTCTGGAGTTTTTCAATGGGTTGGATTGGATAACGCACCAAGAACGTATAATTTATCTTATGATACTCGTGTTTGGGATAGATCGGGTGTAGGAGGTATTTTATATATCGATAAAAACGGAAATACTTCACAAACTGGAGGTCAAATTAGTTTTGCGCATCACCTAACAATTAATGATAGTAATAACCAATATATTTCATTTGGTATTTCTTATAAGTTTATTCAATTTAAAATTGATACTTCTCATTTTGAAATTTTTGGAAGCGATCCAGGATCAGCAAATGATCCTAATATCGGAGCAGATATTTCCTCATTTAATTCGAATTTTGAAGTAGCATTTTTATACAAATTTGAAAAATTTTATTTTAGTTTAAATGCTTCTAATATTTTAAATAAAAGTATAAAGGTATTTGATGATACTGAGCCTGTTAAAATTAGGAATTATTATGTTTATACGGGTTATGTTTTTGATGTGAATGATGGAGCTTTTGAAATTGAACCATCACTATATTTTAAATATTATGAAAGTGATGGTAGATCTATAAGTGATATCAATGTTAAAGCAAGAAAATATATTGATGATGGTTATATGTGGGCTGGTTTAAATACTAGATTTATTAATGATCAAAGTTTCGAACCATTATCAATTTCACCAATGTTTGGGTTAAAAAAACAAAATTTTTACGTAGCATACGGTTTTCAATACAATATAAATGAAGCAATTGAGTTAAATAATGTAGGAACTCATCTTTTAACCTTAGGTTATGATTTTGATCATTCTAGAGGGGGAGTAAGATGGTAAAAAAATTATTATGGGATCAATAGAAAAAATTAAGGTTGTTTTATTTGTTTTACTTACCGTTATATTAAGTTTGTCAACTTTTGGTTAGGAAGTGAATAAAAATATTAGTCAAAATTATATGAAAAAAGGATATTTAATTATTATAGTAGTTGGGTTCATTTTATTTAGTGCACAATCAACATTTGCACAAGTAGAGAAGAGTAATGATATAGTTTATAAAACAACTGTTACAAAAACTCCTCAAAAAGTAAAAGAAACCTTAAAAGAGTATTCAAATTATAAAGTTTCTAATGAAGTTACTTTTACGAATAGTAGCGAAGGATCCATTTATAAGGTGAAAATTCATAAAGGAGTTTTTTCTCATTATGTATTAATAGATGAAAAAGGAAAAGTAAAAGGAATTGAAACCGGTGAACACAAAGAAAAGTAAATTTTAGATATTTAATTTAGCCTTTCTCTCCTGTAATTTGAAGTTTTCTCCTAGATAAACTTTTCTTACCATTTCATCATCAGCAAGTTCACGAGGTGTTCCTTCTTTTAAAATTCCACCTTCAAACATTAGGTAAGTTTTATCGGTAATAGCTAAGGTAGCCTGTACATCATGATCGGTAATTAAAATGCCAATATTTCTATCTTTTAAGTGGGCTACAATGCTTTGAATGTCTTCAACGGCAATCGGATCAACTCCAGCAAAAGGTTCATCTAATAATATGAATTTTGGATCAGAAGCCAAGGCACGAGCAATTTCTGTTCGTCTCCTTTCTCCACCTGATAATAGATCTCCTCTGTTTTTTCTAACATGTTGTAAACCAAACTCATCTAATAGATCTTCGAGTTTCTTTTTTTGTTCGGTTTTACTTAGATCTGTAAATTCCAAGATAGACATAATATTATCTTCTACAGATAATTTTCTAAAAACAGAAGCTTCTTGAGCTAAATATCCAACACCTTTTTGAGCTCTTTCATACATTGAATTCTCTGTAATATTGTCATCATTTAAAAATATTTTTCCTTCATTTGGTTCTATCATACCAACAATCATATAAAATGAAGTAGTCTTTCCAGCACCATTTGGTCCTAAAAGTCCAATAATCTCACCTTGCTCAACTTGTAATGAAATACCTTTAACAACTTTTCGGCTGCCGTAAATTTTCATAATATTTTCTGCTCGTAAAATCATAGACTAATAGGTTTTGTTTATATAACGATTGTAAAGATACTATAACATCTGAATTTAATCTTGTATAGGTTTTCTAGTTCTTTTTACTGGTTTATTATTTTTTTTCATTTCTTTCTCTTTTTCCTCTTTTTCTTTCTTTTCTTTTTTGAGGACATATTTAGAAATCTTAATACTCAATTCATATAAAATCATCATTGGTATAGCTACGATTACCTGACTAATAATGTCTGGTGGAGTGATAATTGCTGCTAGGATTAAAACCAAAACCAAAGCATATTTTCTGTATTCTTTTAAAAATTCAGGTGTTACTAAGCCCATTTTTGTAAGAAAATAAATTACAATTGGTAATTCAAAAATAAAACCCGAAGAAAGACAGGAAGCTTTAAGCAAACCAGTATAAGAGCTTAAATCTATATTATTATTTACTTCGGCAGCAACGCGATAGCTTCCAAGAAAGTTTATTGATAAAGGTGTTATGATATAATAACCAAATAAAATTCCGATAAAGAATAACATTGAAGAAATAAAAATGAATAAACGAGTATTTTTTTTCTCTTTATCATATAACCCGGGTGAGATAAACTTCCATATTTCCCAAATAATGAATGGAAAAGCCAAAATAAACCCAACTGCGATAGATGTCCAGATATGTGCTGAAAATTGACCAGCCATTGTTCTACTCTGTACAATAAATGGGATTTCATCAATGCATAATCCGTTTGTTCCTAAACTTTGAGATATGGAGCATAAAAAACGATATGTAAAAAATGATGGATCTTTAGGTGCAAGAATTATTTGGTTAAAAATAAAGTCCTTAAAGAAAAAAGCTATAATTCCGAAAAAGAAAATAGCCATGCTTGATCGAACAAGTGTCCATCGTAAAATTTCTAGATGGTTCAAAAAAGACATGTCATTTTGTTTATTGCTCATTTGCAAAATTTTAGATTCCAAAAGTAGTTAAATCAAAGTAAAAAATTTAGGGTAAAGATTAAAAATACAATTTTAATTCCAGTAAGATTAAAACTAGTCTTTAAGGGCTAAAAAATCCCTTCTTTTAATAAGTCGTGAAAGTGTAATACACCTACATATTTATTATTGTGATCTACTAAAATTTGAGTGATATTATTATTTTGCATAACTTCTAGTGCATTAATAGCCATTTCGTTACTATCAATTCTTTTTGGGTTTTCACTCATAATATCCTTAGCTTCTAAATTACTGAAATCTAAATTATTCTCTAGCATTCGTCTTATGTCACCATCCGTAATAATTCCAATAATTTTATCATTATCAACAACAGCAGTAGTACCTAATCTTTTTTTAGAAATCTCAATAATCACATCTTTTATTGGGGTATTTAGATTAACCTCAGGTTTTTCATTGTTTACAACAAGATCACTTACTCTCAAATATAATTTTTTACCCAAAGCTCCACCTGGATGGTATTTTGCAAAATCTGTACTTGTAAAATCTCTTTGTTCTAAAAGGCAAACAGCTAGAGCGTCACCCATAACTAGTTGTGTAGTGGTGCTGCTTGTTGGTGCTAAATTATTAGGGCAAGCTTCTTTTTCTACATAAGAGTTTAAAACAAAATCTGCATTTTTACCCAAAAATGATTCTGGATTACCTGTAATAGCAGCAATTTTATTCCCTGATTTTTTAATTAATGGAACCAGAACTTTTATCTCGGGAGTATTACCACTTTTTGATAAGCATATTACTACATCATCTTTTTGAATATTACCTAGGTCACCGTGAATTGCATCAGCAGCATGCATGAAGATTGCAGGTGTCCCGGTAGAATTTAATGTAGCAACAATCTTTGTTGCGATATTTGCACTTTTGCCAATTCCGGTCACAATTACTCTTCCATTAGATGATAAAATTGTTTGTATAGCTTTTTCAAAATCCTTATCTAAAAAATCAATAAGTTTTTCTACAGCGTTAGCTTCAATTAAAATAGTTTCTTTGGCAGTATCTAGAATGTTTTTATTGTTTTTCAAGATGTAATTTTTATTATTCGAATTATTATATTATTTTTATATGTTGTGATATGCTGTGTAATATTTATTACAGGTGTGTGTTCAAATTGGTATTGTTTTTGCAAAATTATTGAATTTTAGTTAAAAAGGATTATGAATATGACAAAAGTTGATTTAAATCTCGAAGAAGGCCTACATAAATATTTTGGTTTTGATAAGTTTAAAGGACTACAGAAACAGGCTATAAAGAGTATTATAAATGGTAATAATACATTTGTAGTGATGCCTACTGGTGGTGGTAAATCATTGATTTATCAACTTCCGGCTTTGATGCTTGACGGAATAGCAATTGTTGTTTCACCTTTAATAGCTTTGATGAAGAATCAAGTTGATGCCTTACGTGGTATTTCAACAGAACATGGTATTGCTCATGTTTTAAATTCATCATTAAATAAAACTGAGATTGCTCAAGTTAAAAGTGATATTACTAGTGGAATTACTAAATTACTTTATGTTGCACCAGAATCTTTAACGAAAGAAGAATATATTGAGTTTTTAAAAAAACAAAAAATTTCATTTGTAGCAATTGATGAAGCTCATTGTATTTCTGAATGGGGACATGATTTTAGACCTGAATATAGAAATCTAAAAAATATAATTAACCAAATAGGTGATTTATCTATAATTGGATTAACAGCAACGGCAACTGAAAAAGTTCAAGAGGATATTTTAAAAAATTTAAGAATTTCGGATGCCAATACTTTTAAAGCATCATTTAATAGAGCAAATTTATTTTATGAAGTAAGACCGAAAACAAATGACGTTCAGAAAGATATTATAAAGTTTACACGAAATTATGAGGGTAAATCTGGAATCATATACTGCTTAAGTCGGAAAAAAGTTGAAGAAATAGCACAGGTTTTACAGGTTAATGGCATGAAGGCTGTACCTTATCATGCAGGGTTAGATGCCAAAACCAGAGCCAGACATCAAGATATGTTCTTAATGGAGGATATTGATATTGTGGTTGCAACAATTGCTTTTGGGATGGGAATAGATAAACCAGATGTAAGATTTGTAATTCACCATGATATTCCAAAAAGTTTAGAGAGCTACTATCAAGAAACTGGAAGAGCAGGTAGAGATGATGGTGAAGGATATTGTCTTGCATATTACTCCTACAAGGATATTGAAAAATTAGAAAAATTTTTATCGAGTAAACCTATTGCTGAACAAGAAATTGGTAATGCTTTGTTACAAGAAGTTGTAGCCTATGCCGAAACCTCTATGTCTCGTCGAAAATTTTTATTGCATTATTTTGGAGAAGAGTTTGATGAAGTAAATGGAAATGGTGCAGATATGGATGATAATGTTAGAAATCCAAAAAAGAAGAAAGAAGCAAAAGATGATGTAAAAAAATTACTAGAAGTTGTTAAAAAAACTAAAGAAGAGTATAAATCAAAAGAGGTAATAAATACATTAATTGGAAGAGAAAATGCTTTGTTAATTTCACATAAAATACCACAACAAGAATTTTTTGGAATTGGTAAAGAGAAAGAGGATAAGCATTGGATGGCATTGATACGGCAAGTTTTAGTAGCAGGGTATTTGAGCAAGGAAATTGAACAATATGGAGTTTTAAAACTTACTGAAGAAGGTGATAATTTCATTAAAAATTCGGTATCATTTATGATGACCGAAGATCATTTTTATGATACTGATGATGATAAATCTATTATTACTAATGCCAAAAAAAGTGGAGGGGTTACAGATGAAAATTTGATGAAAATGCTAAAAGATCTTCAAAAGTCAATAGCAAAGAAAAAAGGTGTACCACCTTACGCAGTTTTTCAAGAACCATCTTTAGAAGATATGACATTAAAATATCCTATTACAATTCAAGAATTAGCCAATGTTCATGGAGTAGGTGAGGGTAAAGCAAAAAAATATGGTAAAGATTTTATTGAGTTAATTGCAAAATATGTAGAAGATAATGATATTACTCGCCCAGATGATCTTATCGTTAAAAGTACAGGTGTAAACTCTGCTCTAAAACTATATATAATTCAAAATACTGATAAAAAAATTCCATTAATGGATATTGCTCGTTCTAAGGGGATTGATATGGATGAGCTTATTAAAATAATGGAACGAATAGTTTACTCAGGCACAAAAATTAATATTAATTATTGTATTGATGAAACATTAGACGAAGATCAACAAGAAGAAATATATGATTACTTTATGGAATCTGATAATGATAAAATTCAAGATGTAATGGATGAATTTGATGGAGATTATGATGATAATGAGTTAAGAATGATGCGACTTAAATTTATTAGTGAAGTAGCAAATTAGCATTAAACTAAAAGTGTGGCAAAAGCCAAGCCAAATCCGATTATAATTGAGGTAAATTTCTTTAAATTAAATTGATGATTTTCTGAACTTTCAAATAATATTGCTGTAGAAATATGTAAAAATACACCAATTATTATTGCGTTTATCTGTGTTTGATATTGATAAATATTTGAAAAATTCTTCGCAAAATAACTTCCCATCGGACTCATCAAAGCAAATAAAATAATGATACTATAAATACCAAAACTTGTTAATTTTGAGTTTCTTAAAAATATTACTAATATAATTGTCACAGGAATTTTATGAACAATTATTGCCCAAAGCAGATTCAAATCATTCTCTAAACCTAGAGGCATTCCTTCTAAAAAAGCATGTAGGTTTAATCCTAACAAAAGTAGCCATGGAAAATGATTATCATCTCCATGAATGTGAACATGTCCGTGTTCGGCACCTTTTGATAAATATTCTAAAATAATTTGAAGAATAATTCCAATTAAAATAAAAACGCCAATATTTTTTTGTTGAGTTTCAAATACATCCGGAATTAAGTGCAATACAGTTATCGATAATAAATATGCTCCACTAAATGATAATAATAATTGTAAGGCTTTTGTTTTAGGACTTATAAAATAAGCAAACAAAAAACCAAAGAAAACTGCGAGTATAAGAGCAAAATAAATCATTCAAAAATTAGTATTAGTCGGTCAGATTCTTTTTCATCAAATGGGTTTAAATTATAATCGCCAAAAGAATTTTTTATAGTAAGTCCTGCTTTATCAGCCATTTCACTAAAATGATTAAATGTTAAAAATTGTACTTTTTCCTCAAACTGATAGGTTTTCCCTTCAAAAGTAAAGTTAATCTCTTTTGTGATAAAATTATTCTCCACCTTTCTTTTAATATTGAATCTAATATCATTTTTATCAATTATTTCCTTAGCAATTAAGTTATTTTTTACTTTTTTAACATTTAAAAAATCAAGAACAATAAGTCCATTATTGTCTAATATTTTTTTGAAATTTTGCAGTACTTTGATGTTAGTTTCATCATCTTCAAAATATCCAAAACTAGTAAATAGATTAAATATAACATTAAACTTATTTTGTAGCTTCTCCCTCATATCATGAACCTGAAATGAAAGCAAATCATTTTCGTAAATTTTGGCAGATTTAATACTATTTGTAGATAAATCTGCACCAACAACGTTATAGCCCAACTTATTTAAGTAAATAGAATGACGGCCTTTACCACAAGGTAAATCTAAAATTTTATCCGTATTTTTTAGTTGTAGAAAATTTACCAAATTGTCAATAAATAATTCAGCTTCTTGCTCATTTCTATGGTCGTATAGTTTATGATAAAAAGGGGTATCAAACCATTTTTCAAACCATGTATCAGTATTATTCATGAATTTTTGGATATAAAAAGTGCAAAATAAAGAATATTTCAAACTAATTAGCAGTATTTTTGTCTTATGAATGAAAATTTTAAAATGGTTGCCAAAACTTTATTTGGTTTTGAAGAAATATTAGCAAGGGAATTACGTAACCTTGGTGCAATAAAAGTAAAAGAAGGTAACAGATTTGTGTCTTTTGAAGGAGATACAGGCTTTATGTATAAGGCTAATTTGGCTTTACGGACTGCAATTAGGATTTTAAAGCCCATACGTAAATTTAAAGTTTTTAATGAAGATGATTTGTATAAAAAATTAAAGCAAGTAAGTTGGGATAATTATCTGCAAAATAATGATACGTTTGCTATTAATGCAACAGTTCATTCAACAATATTCACACACTCCCATTATGTAGCTTTAAAAACCAAAGATGCTATTGCTGATTTTTTTAGAGAAAATTTTGGAAAACGACCTGATGTAGATGTCAAACACCCAGATCTTTTAATTAATATTCATATACAAGATACTTTATGCACGGTTTCTTTAGATAGCTCTGGAGATTCTTTGCATAAACGAGGTTATAGAACAGCTACCAATATTGCTCCTATTAATGAAGTATTTGCAGCGGGTTTAATAATGATGACAGGTTATGACGGAACCCAGCATTTTCTTGATCCAATGTGTGGAAGTGGCACGATGCTTATTGAAGCTGCAATGATTGCACATAATATTCCTCCAAATATTAATAGAAGAGAATTTGGCTTTGAGAGATGGAAAGATTTTGATGAAGAATTATATAAAAGAATTCATGATTCAGTAATGAAAAAAGTAAGAAATTCTACGCATAAAATTATAGGTTATGATAAAGCACCTTCGGCGATTAGAAAAGCAACTGATAATATTAAAAATGCATCATTAGATGAATTTATTACTGTTGAAAAACAAGATTTTTTCGATTCAGAAAAACCTGTAGATGACAAGATCTTAATATGTTTTAATCCGCCTTATGGAGAAAGATTAATTATAGATGTGCCTATATTTTATAAAGAGATTGGTAATACTTTAAAACAAAGTTACCCCGATACTGATGCATGGTTTATTACTTCTGATTTTACCAATGGTTTAAAAAGTGTTGGTCTTAGAACTTCTAGAAAAATTAAAGTATATAATGGTAAACTGGAATGTAGATTTGTGAAATACGAAATGTATAAAGGAAGTAAAAAAGCAAGTAAACAGTAATTTTTTTTGAGGAATATTTACCTGTGAATCATATTGTTATTAAGAGTAATCTTATGTAGAAATTTTTTAAAATGATTGAAATCAGAAAGATATCACCCCAAGATACTTATGAAATAAGGAAGGTAGAACTACGCAGAAATATAGATCTCAGTTCTAAATTTACAGGAGATTTTGAAAATAGCACGATACATTTAGGGCTTTTTACGGATGATAAATTAGTAAGTATTTTAAGTTTGGTAAAAGTAAATAATAATGAATTTACCGGATCTCAATATCAGTTACGAGGAATGGCTACATTAAGTAATTATCAAGGTAAAGGATTTGGTAAAGATTTAGTATCCAAGACAGTAGAGATCCTAAAAGGTAATAATATTGATATTGTTTGGTGTAATGCAAGAGTTATAGCTCTTGACTTTTATATAAAACAAGGCTTTAATATTATTGGTAAAGAGTTTGATATACCGCAAATTGGAGGTCATTATGTAATGTTTAAGTACTTAAAATAAAAGTTTAAAGGTAAAAGTATAGAGTCTAAATAGTTTATTTCTATTTTTGTTTCGCTTATTGAAAAAAGTTTATGAAAAAGAGCTTACTTTTTGCTTTCCTTTTTTCGTGTTTTTTAACACAAGCGCAAACTATTCCTACAAATTTAAAATCTAAAATATTCACCCAAATTACAGATACTTTACAGATTGATTCTGTGAGTATTAATCCAAATTACTTTAAAGTTTTTGATAAGCAAGGAAATCAAATAAAACAAAATGATTATCAAGTTGATTTTGTTAAATCACAGTTGATCTTAAATAATAATTTGAAAGAATATATTACTTTCTTAAAAGTAGAATATCAATCTTATCCTGATTTTTTTACAAAAAAATATTTTGCTCTTAACAAAAGCCTAATTGTACCAAAAACAACAGATTTAACCAAACTTTATTCTTCAAAAGCTTACAGTAAAAATAAAAATGAGAAACTTTTTGACGGACTTTATAGTAGCGGTAGCCTTTCTAGAGGGATGACTTTTGGAAACAATCAAGATGCCGTTGTAAATTCTAATTTCAATTTGCAAATTGAAGGAGATTTGGGAAATAATGTTGGGATTAGAGCTTCTATAACCGATAATAATATTCCATTACAAGAAGGAGGATACACACAAAGACTTGATGAATTTGATAGAGTTTTTATAGAGTTATTTGGTGAAAATTGGAATATAAAAGCAGGTGATATTGATCTACAAAATAGAGATAGCTACTTTATGAAATTTAATAAAAAAAATGCTGGAGTTTTTGTTGATGTTAATTTGAAAAACAGTTTTGGTGAAACAAATATTTTTGCTTCTGGGGCATTAGTAAGAGGTAAATTTACTAGTTATAGTTTTGTTGGCGTTGAAGGTAGTCAAGGACCATATAAAATTTTGGGTGAGAATAATGAACAATATTTTTTAATTGTTTCGGGAAGTGAAATAGTTTATGCGAATGGAGTTCCTTTAAAAAGAGGTGAAAATTTTGATTATATCTTAAACTATAATACAGGCGAAATAATATTTACTTCTTTGTATCCGGTAAATTCTAATTTACGGTTTACTATTGATTTTCAGGTAGCAGAAAATGATTATACTCGATTTATCACTTATGATGGTGTGAAAATTAGTTCTGATAAATTAAAAATAGGAGTAAAGTATTATAATGAAACTGATGCGAAAAGTAAGACGATACAGCAAGATCTAACCGATGAGCAAAAGCAAATTTTAGCTAATGCAGGGGATGATAAAAGTAAAATGGTTTCTGTTTCTGCTATTCCTGAAACGTATTCTGATAATAAAATACTTTATAAAAAGACAATTAAGAACGGTAGTGAATATTTTGAATATTCTAATAATTCTGAAGATGAATTGTACGAAGTACGTTTTAGTTATGTCGGTGCAAATAATGGAAGTTATAATATTCAAACAACTCTTGCATCTGGAAGAGTTTATGAATTTATTCCATTAGTAAATGGTATAAAACAAGGAGAATATGCACCTGTTATTTTACTTGTAGCGCCTCAAAGAAAACAAATTGCAGATATTGATGTAAGTTATCAGCCTACCGATAAAAGCGTTATTAAAGGAGAATTGGCATTTAGTAATAATGATCAAAATTTATTTTCAAGTATCGATGATGACAATAATAATGGTTTTGCAGGGAAAATAAATTGGGAACAAATTTATTTTGATAATAGATGGAAATTAAAAAGTACAGTAGATTATGAGCATATTTCAAATAATTTTCAAACCATAGAAAGATATAGAAATGTAGAATTTGGAAGAGACTGGAATATTGATTATTTAAAGGGAAATCTTACCAATTTACAGCAACAATTTTTTAATGGAGGTGTTGATTTAAGATATGATAGTATTGGAGATATAAAATATTTATATCAAAACTTGAAATTTGGTGATGATTTTGTAGGAAATAGGCACGTTTTATTATCTGATTTGTTTTTTAATAAAACACAAATTAATTTGGTTGCTAGTTTAATGAATAGTGATTCCGAAATTGAAAATAGTGTGTTTTATAGGTGGTATTCAATAGTAAAACACAATTTTAATAGGAGCTGGATAGGAGCTAAGGTAAATTATGAAAATAATAAGCAAATTGACAATTTAACCCAAGACATTGATGTTTTAAGTCATAAAATAGCCGAATTTGAAAGCTTTTTTGGTGTAGGTGATTCAACAGAAGTTTTTACTGAAATAGGTTATAATTTTCAAGAAGTTGATAGCGTTAGATCAGGTTTTTTGACCAAGGTTAACAATGCGAATACTTTTTATATTCATTCGAAATTAATTCAAAATAAAAGTACAAATCTAAGCCTTTATGGAAATTATAGAATAGTTAATAATATTTATAGTGAGGATGAAAAGAGTTTAAATGCTAGAGTTCAATACCGACAAAACTTATGGGATAATCTGGTAAATTTCACAACAGTTTATGAAACAAATTCCGGAACATTGCCTCAACAAGAATTTATTTATGTTGAGGTTGAGCCAGGGAAAGGTTTTTACACATGGATTGATTTTAATAATAATGAAACTCAGGAGATAGATGAATTTGTAGTTGCAAAATTTCAAGATGAAGCTACCTTTGTAAGGGTTTTATTACCTAGTATTAAGTATGTGAAGACTAATCAAAATAAATTGAGTCTCTCTTTAAATATAAATACGAGTAAGTGGCAAAATAGTGACGGATTTAAAAAAATTATATCTCATTTTAGCGAACGTGTGTTTTATTTAATTAATGCAAACGAGAAACGAAATAATAGCTCTTTAAATTTTAACCCTTTTGATGTTGATGAAAACAATCTTCTTGCCCTAGACTTACAATTTAAAAATAGTTTATTTTTTAACAGAGGCCTGCAAAAGTATAGTACAGGATATATTTTTTATAATACTCGAAAGAAATCTCTTTTTTCATTTAGTGATCAGGAAAATCATTTAAAAAGTCATCAAATACAATTTAATCATAAAATTGGTCATTTTTGGTTGTTTAATTTTGATGGAAAGATAAACAGAAATACAAGTAATTCAGATACTTATATAAACAGAAATTATATATTAAAAAGTTATGATTTTCAACCAAAGATGTCATTTATTCAGAATAAAAATATGAAGATAGAAGCTTTGTATTCTTATAAGAATAAAGAGAATAAGATTGCTGATTTTGAAACTTTAAAAATGCATATTTTAGGTGTAAATTTTCAATTTAACAATAAGCGAAAACTATCTTTAAATGCAAATATAAATTGGATAAATAATACTTTTGAAGGAAACCAAAATACACCTGTAGCTTATCAAATGCTAGAAGGATTACAACCAGGCAATAATGCTACATGGTTATTAACTTTACAAAAAAGATTAACTTCATATCTAGATTTAAATCTAAATTATTTTGGAAGAAGATCTGAAAACTCAGATATTATCCATACAGGTTCCGTTCAATTAAGAGCGAATTTTTAAAAATACTACCCAAGAGTAAAATTCAGTACTCTCTAATTATTAAAATACCATTTACATTTTTGTTATTATTATATTTATAACATGCATAAAAATGCAAATTAGACTTAGTTTATTTAGGTTTAATACAAGGATTTATCGAAATCGTTATAGTAATCCTAAAAAACTGATTTATTGATAGTTGTATACTCATGAATTTTATATAATTGACTTATTGAATATGAAATTTAGTATAAAATTCCTCTTATGATTGAAATATTAAATATGTTTTTTCACTTGAAAAAATCGAAATAGAACTATGCAAATGTTAAAAAATGCTTAAATAAGCCAATACTTGTTTAATATTGGTAGTGTATATTGTAGAAATTGATGGTATTTTGTAAATTTTATTTAATAATTGCAGCTTATTGCAATTTATAAAACCATGAAACACAGCGAGTTAAATACATCATTAAGGTTATAAAAATTAAATAACATAATAACATGCATTAATATGCATGTTTTCTTAAATTTTCCTTAAATTAGTCCCAATATTAACTTAATATTAATTTCAATAAATTTAAATTTAACAATTATGAGAAAAAAGTTTATGTTCTCAATTCTTATCGCACTATTTACAGTTGTAAATTCATTTGCACAACAAGTTTCTGTAAGTGGTTCGGTTAGGGATGGTATGAACGAAGGCTTGCCTGGTGTAAGTATCCAACTTAAGGGAGATACTCAAGGTGCGGCTACCGATTTTGACGGAAATTTTGAAATTTCTGCATCTCAAGGAGATGTTTTAGTGTTTTCTTTTGTTGGTTTTGCAAGTGAGGTACGAACAGTTGTCGGACCAACAACAACAATGCATGTAACAATGACAGAAAGTGCTGAAAGTTTAGACGAAGTTGTAGTAACAGCTTTAGGTGTAAAAAGAGAAGCGAAAGCTTTGGGTTATTCTTTAACAGAAGTTAAAGGTGATGATTTAACTCAGGTAAAAACTACAAATGCAATGAATGCCTTACAAGGTAGAGTTGCTGGTGTAAATGTTTCTACAAATAGTTCTGGAGCTTCTGGTTCTACAAGGGTAATTATTCGTGGAGCAAGTTCGCTTACTGGTGACAACCAACCTTTATATGTAGTAGATGGAATTCCTATTCTTAATACTACAAAGGGATCTGCTTCTACAACACAATCAACTTTTGATGGTGGTGATGATTTAGGTTCTATTAATCCAGATGATATTGAGTCTGTTTCTGTATTGAAAGGTAGTTCAGCTGCTGCACTTTACGGATCTCTTGCATCAAATGGTGTTATTATGATTACAACAAAATCAGGTAAAGGTAAACAAGGCTTTGGAGTTGAGTTTTCAAGTTCTTTAACTTTTGATAAAGTTAATTCTGATTTATATAGCTATCAAACATCTTATGGTCAAGGACTTTCAGGTTTAAGACCTGGCTATAGATATGATTCAGATGGAAACATTATTGATATTGAAGCTGAAGAAGGATTTGATGCTTCTGTAGAGCATGCTAAAGATAGAGGTTTAGACTCTTGGGGGCCAAAATTTGATGGTGTTCCAACAATTCAATGGGATGGTGTTAAAAGACCGTATTCATATAGTGGAGATAATGTTGATAGATTTTATGATACTGGTAGTACAGCTGTAAATACAATATCTTTTACAAAAGGTGATGAAGATTACAACTATCGTTTCTCTTTTTCTAATCTAGATAATGATGATGTATTTCCAAATTCTTCATTAAACCGTAATACAATTTCATTTAATTCTATGGCAAAAATTAATCCTAGATTAACATCTACGATTAATGCCAAATATATTATTGAAAAAGTACATAATCGTGTAGGTATTGGAGATGGACCTGGTAATGCAAATCACATTGCTCAAATGTTACCAAGTAACTTAGACATTAGAGATATGAAACCTGGTATTAATGATGATGGTACCGAGCTAAAATTTATTTCTAGCCAATGGTTTACAAATCCATATTGGGTAGTTAATAAGTTTAATAATGATGATAAAAAGAATAGATTAATTGCTTCTACAACTTTACGTTATGACTTTACAGATTGGTTATATGCTTCAGGTAGAGCAGGTATTGATACTTATGATTTATCAAGACAAAATGTAACACCTGCAGGAACTGATTATTATCCTGGTGGATCTGTAGTTAATTCAAAAACAACATCTTCTTTATTTGATGCGGATGTTATGATTGGAATTGATAAAGATATTACTGAACATTTTTCTACAAATTCTTTTATTGGAGCAAATACAAGAACTACTTCTTATGAAGCAATGGGGCTTACAGGTAAAAACTTTATTATAGATGACATGGAAAGTGTTATGACAACTGTAAGTAAAACACCTAGTTATGCAGTTGGTAAAACAGAAACTAATTCAATTTATGGTTCATTTGAATTTGGTTTTAATGAGTTTGCTTATTTAACTTTTACAGGAAGACAAGAATGGTACTCTACCTTATCTTTCCCTGGTAAAACTACGCCAAATGAAGATTTTTATTGGTCGGTTAGTGGTTCAGTTCTATTAAATGAATTATTTGATGTAGAGTCAGTTAATTTCTTGAAATTAAGAGCTAGTTATGCACAAGTTGCAGGTGGTGCAAGAAGCCCTTATGGTTTAAACCTGAATTATGTACTTTATCCAGATTCTCATTTAGGAAATATTTACGCTTCTATAAATGGAAACACTATTCCTAATCCAAATTTAGTTCCTTTCCAAAAAGATGAATTTGAGGTTGGTTTGAATGGTAGATTTTTCCAAAACCGTTTATATATAGATGCTGCATATTATAACAATACAACAACTAACGATATTGTTGCTGTTGGAGCAGCGTCTTCTTCAGGATATACGCAAGCATTGTTGAATATTGGTGAATTAGCTAATCAAGGTGTTGAATTCTTAATAGGAGGATATCCAATTAGAAATGATGATTTCTCATGGGAAACTTCATTTAATATAGGTTATAATGATAGTGAGATTATTCATACAGATGATAATGATAGTGAAATAAACCTAACAGGAGGTATTGGTCGTGCATATCTTAATACGATTTCACATATAGTAGGTGAGCATTATGGTGTTATTAAAGGTACTTCATACGAACGTGATGGAAATGGTAATATTGTTTATGAAAATGTTCCAACTGCATCAAATCCAGATGCAATTCCTAGACCAGTTCAAGGAGAAAGAAAAATTCTTGGTCAGGGTGTGGCACCGTTAACAGCAGGGTGGTCAAATTCATTTAGATATAAAAATATGTCTTTAAATTTCTTGATCGATGGTAAATTTGGTGGACAAGTTTATTCTGAAACTTCAATACAGTCATATTATAAAGGTCGTCATGAATCTACCTTAGAAGGTAGAGAAAATGGTTTAAATGTAAGCGGTGTTGATGTTGATGGAAATGCTTTTGAAACTACAATTTCACCAAAGAATCTTCCAGTTTATTATAGAACTATTTCTGGTGAGAATATTGGTATAGCTGAAGAATTTGTATATGATACAGATTTTATTAAATTTAGAGAAATAAGTATTTCATGGGGATTACCTCAAAAATTCCTAAGTGGAAATTTTGTTGAAGACCTAAGATTATCTTTAATAGGTAGAAACTTATTTTATATAATGAAAGATGTTGATTCAATTGATCCTGAAGCTTCACTTAGTAACAGAAATGCCCAAGGTATTGAAATGTTTGGTGTTCCTGCAACAAGAAGTTTAGGTTTCTCTGTAAATGTTAAATTTTAAAAATTAGAAGAAAATGAAAAAATTAATTTATATACTAGCAATAGTATTTGCATTTGGAGCTTGCGACGAAGGTTTTGAAGAACTAAATGTAGATCCGGTGAACCCATCGGTATCACCAGCTAAAAATCAATTGACTTATGTTCAATTATATACTGCTGGTAATGGATATGTTGCAAACTTGTTTTGGAATATTATTCATGCGCAAGCAAACATGCAGCAAACACATATAACCAGTTATAGTGGAGCTTTTGCTTATAAACCAGGTCATACTTATAGATTATATGACGAGCAGTTTAAAACAGTTATTAAAAATATTGTTGATTTAGAAAATAACTTATCTAAAGCTACTTCTGCTACAGCAGCCGAAGATTTAGCAATAGCAAAAGTTTGGAGAGTTTTAGCATTTAGTAGATTAACTGATGCTTATGGTGATATTCCTTATAGTGAAGCTGGTAAAGCTTTTATTGAAGGAATTAGATTTCCTAAATTTGATAAACAAGAAGATATCTATGCAGATATGTTACAAACTTTAGATGAAGCAGCAACTGTTTTAAATAATGGAAATGCTAGTTCTTTTGGTGGTGGTGATATTGTTTATAAAGGAGACGTAACAAAGTGGGCAAAATTTGCTAACTCATTAATGCTTCGTTTGGCAATGAGAATGACAAAAGTAGATGAAGCTAAAGCTAAAGAATGGGCTACAAAGGCAATTAACGGTGGTGTAATGGAATCAAATAGTGATATAGCTTATATTGTTTTTGATCAATCTGCTGATAATAGAGGGCCGAGTGTTAACCCTACAACAAAAGGATTTAGTTCAAGAGTTGTTAATCAAATAAAAATTTCTAAAACTTTTATGGATTTTTTACAATCTCATAATGATCCTAGAATTGGTGTTTTATGTTCTTTACCTGATGGTAATACAGATGTTGCGGTTCAATCTGGTCAAGAGATTGATGATTACACAAAAGGCGATGCAAACTCAAAACCAAATATTCATATTTTTGGTTCTAGAACATATACAGACATGAATGGTCAAGTAGTTCCTGGATCTGCGTCTGAAATCTATGATGCACCTTATTTTTTCCAAACTTATGCAGAGGTTGAGTTGATGATGGCTGAAGCTGCGTTTAGATGGGGAATAGGTGGAGATGCAAAAGATCATTACGAAGCTGGTGTTGCAGCTGCAATGGATTATTTATCTCTTTATGGTCATGGTTATGGTGTTTCTTCATCTCAAATTAGCGATTATATTGCCGAAAATCCTTATAATGCTGATGAAGCATTAAAAATGATCAATGAGCAATATTGGGTTGCTACTTTTCTGAATGGTTTAGAAACTTTATCAAACTGGAAAAGATCAGGTTACCCTGAATTAGTTCCTTTAGTAGTTGCTTCGCAATTAACTAATGGTGAAATTCCAAGAAGATTTGTACTACCTGGTAGTGAAGCAGTACAAAATCCAGATAATTATAATGCTGCTTATCCTTCAGGAACTGATGTGATAACTGGTAGAATGTGGTGGGATAAATAATACTATTCCCATTAAAATATTAAAACCGTTTCAAGTTAATTTGAAACGGTTTTTTTATGTGTAATATTGGTTAAGGTAATGAGTGGAACTGTATTTTTGTCTAGATATATATTTTATAACTCTCGATTTTACTTTTCAATTTCATAAAAAATAACATGATTTGGAGCTAAACCAGCCACTTTTTCTGATAATAATACACCATTTGATGCGTAAATATTTACTTTTCCTGAGCTGGTTGGATCTGAACCTACAAGAACATAAATATCATTATT
>DAOUQH010000034.1 GCA_030625645.1 Flavobacteriia bacterium
ATTTTCAGGTATTATATATGATCCTTCTGCTTTTAACATGGCAGGAAAAATAATACAATGAAAAACAATATTATCTTTTCCAATAAAATGCACCATTTTCGTTTCTTTATCTTTCCAGTAAGGTTCCCAATCTTTACCTTCACGTTCAGCCCATTCTTTTGTAGAAGAAATATATCCTATAGGCGCATCAAACCAAACATATAAAACTTTTCCTTCTGCACCTTCAACGGGTACAGGAATTCCCCAATCGAGATCACGAGTTACCGCACGGGGTTTTAATCCATCATCTACCCACGATTTTACCTGTCCTAAAACATTGGCTTTCCAATCTTTTTTATGCCCAACCAATATCCATTCTTTTAACCAATCTTGATATTCATTTAATGGTAAATACCAGTGTTTTGTTTCTTTTAAGGAAGGAACATTTCCGGTAATAGCCGATTTAGGATTAATTAAATCGGTTGCATTATGACTCGTTCCACATTTTTCACATTGATCGCCATAACTTTCTTCGTTACCACATTTCGGACAAGTACCAACAATAAATCTGTCGGCTAGAAATTGTTTTGCTTCTTTGTCATAAAATTGCTCAGAGGTTTCTTCAATAAACTTTCCATTATCATATAATTTTTTAAAAAAATCAGATGCGGTTTTATGATGTATTTTAGCCGAAGTTCTTGAATAATTATCAAAACTAATTCCAAAATCTGCAAAAGACTGTTTAATAATTGCATGGTATTTATCAACTACTTGCTGAGGCGTAATACCTTCTTTTTTAGCCTTTAAGGTAATCGGGACACCGTGCTCATCAGAACCACAAACAAAGGCGACATCTTTATCATTTAATCGCAAATAGCGAGCATAAATATCGGCAGGAACGTAAACACCTGCTAAGTGACCAATATGAACCGGTCCGTTTGTATATGGCAAAGCTGCCGTGATTGTAATTCTTTTAGGATTTTGCATGATTTGTATTTAATGATTGCAAAAGTAAGAAAAACCAAAAACTCCACATATTTTTATTTAACAATTAAAATGAAAGGTATTTATAAACAATATTTTTTTACATTTACCCGAAAATATCTAAGTATGTATTCAAAAAAAATATCTAAAATTTCAATTCTAGTTTTATTATTTATCTCATTTTCAGCATTTGCTCAAAATTCGGGAGAAGCTACTTCAATTTCTAGAGGTGTAAAGATGGTAAAACCACCCAATTTAAAAAAGGGAGATACAATTATGATATTAGCGCCTGCTGGTAGAATTAAGAATAAATCATCGGTTGATGCCGGAGTAGAATTAGCAAATCATTGGGGTTTGGTTGTTTTTTTAGGGAATCATTTATTTTCACAAAATCACACTTTTTCGGGTACAGAAGAGCAGCGAATTGAAGATATGCAAAAAGCATTAGATAACCCTAGTATCAAAGCGATTTGGGCAGCTAGAGGAGGCTATGGAGCAGTAAGAATAATTGATGATTTAGATTTTACAGAATTTGAAAAAAATCCTAAATGGATAATTGGTTATTCTGATATTACGGTTTTACACAATAAGATGGCAAACCTAGGATATGAATCAATTCACGCTCAAATGCCACTTACACTAGATTTAGAAGATATAGTTCAAAAAGAATCGATAGTTACTTTATATAAATCCCTTTTTGGGAAGAAATTAAGCTATAAATTAGATTCATCAACTTATAATCGAGTTGGGGAAAGTAGCGGACAATTAGTTGGCGGAAATCTTTCCATTGTTTACAGCATGCTTGCAAGCAATATTGATTTAGACATGAATGGAAAAATTCTATTTATTGAAGATGTTGGAGAAGCCTTATATCATATTGATCGAATGATGATAAGTCTGGAAAGAGCAGGGTATTTTAATAACTGTAATGGTTTGATAGTTGGTAATTTTAAACTTAAAAAAAATGAGGGAAATGAATTTGGTGAAACCTTAGAGGATATCATTTTAAGAGTAACAAAAAATTATAATTTTCCAATAATTTTTGATTTCCCTGCAGGTCATATTGATGATAATCAAGCATTGATCTTTGGTAGTACTGTAGATTTAAAAGTATCTGAAAAGAAAGCAAAGATAATTTTTAACTAAGAAATTAGAAGGTAGATTTAAATACTCAGCACGCAAAAAACTAAATACTGAAATTTGGCACAACACAATGAACTTGGTAAAACTGGCGAACAAATTGCAGTTGATTTCTTAATTAAAAAAGGTTTTGAGATTCGTGATAGAAATTGGCGATTTAAAAAAGCAGAAATTGATATTATTGCACAAAAAGCAGATCTTTTGATAATGGTTGAGGTTAAAACACGTTCAACCGATTACTTTGGAGATCCGCAGGAATTTCTTAAAATAAAACAGAAAAATTTGTTAATCACAGCAATAGACGAATATGTTACATCAAAAGATCTTGATGTAAACGTTAGATTTGATTTTATAGGAATTATTTTAAACGAAAAAGAAACCAAAATAGAACATCTGGAAGATGCTTTTTTCCATTTTTAATTTCTTGAAGAAGTCGTACTTATAAATAAGAAAACTGTTTATAAAATAAAATCTATAAACAGTTTCTTTTAAATTTTTATTGCTCAGTTATAACAACCGAATTTTCAGTTCCCATAGTATTTACTACATATAGATCAGATTCCTTATCATTCATCCAGTTTTCACCATCTACCAAATATTTGAATTGAATCTGTTTTCCTTTTTCAAAATCAATTGTAGTTTTAAAATTTCCATTTTTAAACTTTTTAAGTGAATTTTTAGTCTCACTCCAATCATTAAAATCTCCGGCGATGTTTATTGTATCTACATTTCCTACTTCTTCAGCTGAAAGTGCAAAAGTTACTTTACAAATTTCTTTGCTTTTTAAAAATTGTTTCTTTAAACTCATAATAATTTCTTTAAAAAATTAGCGGCAAATGTAAGTAAATCATGTTAATTTAGTATTAATTAATCGTCTTAATTATATAATTATTATAAAAATCAACACATTTATATAAACTAGTTATTTTTTCAATTATATCAGATTATATGTTACATAAAGAACATAATTATATTTGAAAGGATAACGAAAACAAATAAAAAAACATATATTTGATTATCAAAAATTGATTGCTACTTACCCCCTAAAATTATTTATTAGATTTCAAAAAAAAATGAAATGAAAAGAACAATATTAGTATTACTAGTTTTAGTCTTTAGTTATAATGGGTATTCACAAATTTCATTTGAAAAGGGGTATTATATAAATAACAATAATGAACGAATTGAATGCTTTATTAAGAATAAGGATTGGATAAATAATCCAATAAAATTTGAATATCACCTTTCTGATACTAAAACAATTAAAGAAGCTTCTATTAATTCAATCAAAGAATTTGGTATATATAGCCAATCTAAATATATAAGAAGTACTGTAAATATTGATAGGTCAAGTGAGGACTTAAATGAATTAAGTACAAGTAAAAGTCCTGTATTCAATGATGAACAACTCTTTTTGAAAATATTAGTCGAAGGAAAAGCTAATTTATATAGTTTTCGAGACAGAAGATTGATTAGGTTTTTTTACAAAAAAGCTTCAAATATTGAACAACTAGTTTTTAAAAGTTTTTTAATTGACGATACTAATATTGGAAAGAATAAAGAATATCAACGACAGTTATGGAAGGATTTAAAGTGTCAAAGTATTTCAATAAAAGATATTGAAAAAATTGATTATGAAGAAAATGAATTAGTTAATTTCTTTGAAGAGTACAATAACTGTGGAAACTCTGAAATAACAAACATTGAGGATGATAAACAAAAAAAGTTATTTAATTTGAATGTCAGAGTTGGCTTAACTAATTCTTCTCTAGATTTAAAGTATGGTAATGAAAATTCAAGTCAGGAATTTGATAGTCAATCAGAACTTGAATTTAGATTTGGAATTGAAACAGAGTATATTTTACCTTTTAACAAAAATAAATGGGCTATCCTGTTAGAACCAACGTATCAGTATTTAAAATATAACAAAATAATGTATGAACAAAATGTTAGTGTTGATTATAAATCTATTGAAATACCTATAGGTTTTCGACATTATTTCTTTCTAAATAACAAGTCGAAGATTTTTATAAACGCTTCCTATGTTATTGATATAACAAGTGATTCAAAAATTGATTTTGAAAATGGAACTGATGTAAAGATAGAAGGAAGTAATTATTTTGCTGTTGGTTTAGGATATAAATATGATGCTAAGTATATAGTAGAAATGAGATACGGGTTAAGTCGAGATATTTCAGAAAATAATCCTTCTTGGATATCAGATTTAAATACCCTATCCTTTATATTAGGGTATACAATTTTTTAAAATAACACTATTTTCAGTAGGAATAAATCAAACATTTATTATTCTCCCATTTGCCTTTTAGAGAATCTTTAGGAATAATAACACCTTCACAAGTTAAAAAGTTACCCAAAGTATCTTTTTTAAGAATTTTCATTTTACCCAAATTAATCTCATCCAGAATGATTTTTACTAAGTCATTTTGTATAGAATGGTTGTTTTCAGCAGCTATTTTAGCGCCAATATTGTTGTTGTACAAATCCATTTCAGATGAGATTTTATCTGGAACATAACCATCTTCTTTTTGATCTTTTTTATATGTTTGATAATTCCCTTTTTCGTGAGCTTCTCCTAAACTTAAAGCCGATTTTTTACCAATTTGTTCACTTAATCTTGCTATCCAAAAACTATGTTTAAAAGCATCTAATTTTCCACCGTTAATATCTTTTCCTATGCTATTTTGATTACGAATAGAGTCTGTAATTTTTAATACTTCCTTAGATACTTGATAGGCCTTTTTTGCTTTAAATGGATGGAAAACAACCCAACATTTTTCGGGTGAACTCAAATCAAAAAAAATTGAAAAAATAGATTGTGAATAACCGTTTAAGCTGATAAATAATAATATGATCCAAATATTTTTCATTGAAAACAAACTGCTATTTTATCTTAAATTCTTTTGAAATATCGTCAATCTCAATAGTATATATTCCTTTAGGTAAATAGTATTTTTCATTTTTCATTTTTTTGATATCTGTATCTTTATGTTTTTTTCGATAGCTTTTTAATCCTTTTTCTGAAAAAGTCAAGTCGTATTCTTCAAAATTATACCCTTTTTCACTATCAATTTTCCACTGGTTTAAAATAATTCCTTCTTCTGATTTTATCTTAATTGATTTACTTCCTGCATTTGTTGTAAAAAATGAAATTGTCATTGAAGGTTCATAAACATCCAGCCATTTATTCCAGGAATCTCCCCAGCTTTTCGAGTGCTTAATATCATCTATGTCAAAAATAGTAATAGCATTATCTTTTATATTTTTATATTCTTGTAGTACTGCAATATCAGTTTTATAAATTGATCTCCCATGCGTACCAATAAGCAATTCCTTGGTGTTCTCTTGAATCACTAGATCGTGAACAGCAACCTTTGGAAGGCTATTTTCTATTGAAAACCAAGTTGTACCTTTATTAAATGTAATATAAACACCATGGTCATTTCCTAAATATAAAATATTTTCATCTGCAGGATCTTCTTTTATTACGTTAACAGGAAAATTGGGTAAATTGCTACTAATACTTTTCCAGTTTTTGCCATAATCACCTGAAACAAAAACATAAGGTTTAAAATTATCATTGCGATATCCATTTAGTGTAACATATACCCTTTCTTTTTTGTGTTGAGAAGCAATAATGCGTGAAACCCAAAGGTTTTGAGGAATTTTTGTAGAAAGTTCTTCCCAATTTCCACCTCCGTTTTTAGTAATATGAATCAATCCATCATCACTACCAACATATAATAATCCAAATTGAAACGGACTTTCAGAAATTGAGGTTAAAGTACCAAAAGGAACATTTCCTTTTTTAGCACCTTTGGTTAGATCACCTGAAATTGATTTAAAATCATCACCTCTTTTCATAGATCTATGTAATTTATTACTACCTAAATATAATATATCCTGATTGTGCGATGATAGTAAAATGGGAGTTTGCCAGTTAAACCTTAGTGGATCTTCACCTACATCATGTTTAGGTTGTACTTTTTTTGATTTGTCGGTTTTAATATTGATTCGGTAATAATTCCCAAATTGATAACCGGTATATATAATACTATCATTTCTATTGTCAATTTGTATCTGCATACCATCTCCACCCATAATTCCTTTAAAAGGATAATCTCCAGATTGATGCCATGATTTGGTTTCTTCATTATTTCCGGGACCTCTCCAAACTCCGTTATCTTGTAACCCACCATAAACATGATAAGGTTTTTGATTATCTACATTTATGGTATAGAATTGCCCTACTTCGGGCTGATTATTTTTTATCCAACTTTCACCATTGTCATAAGTAATATTTACGCCGCCGTCATTTCCACTTATTAAATGGCCATTTAATTTTGGATTAATCCAAAGAGCATGATGATCGGCATGAACATTCTCTTTATTAATAGATTTAAAGGATTTCCCTCCATCATTTGAGGTAATAAGCGGAACGCCTAACAAATAAATCTGTTCTCTATTTTTTGGATGAACTCTTATTTCACCAAAATAATATCCATAAGAAAAGTACAGATCGTCAATAGAATTTTTATGTGTCTTTTTCCATGTTTTTCCTGCATCATCACTTCTATAAACCTCTGCGCCTATAACTGGAGTATCAAATAAATTTGCATTTGCATCTTCCAAATAATTTGCTAGATCACTAGGATTTATTTTACCTTCATTAACCATTTTTTTTACGGTCTCCGCCGAATATTTTTTTGGAAAACCATTAGATTTTAAAAACTTATTTAACCTCTTATTATTAAGTTGCAAAAAAGAGTCTTTATCCATTTCTTTAAAATCATCTTTTATCAGCTTGTCATTATCTTCTTTTTTGTCATCTTCTTTTTCTCTTCTATTTTGATTATCCAAAAGGGCATAAATTGTATTCTTATCAAAAATTGTTAGTCCAATTCTACCAATTCCCTCACCAGTAGGAAAACCACTTTTTTCATTTGTAATTTTAACCCAATTTTTACCAGCATCAGTACTTTTATAGATTGTAGAATTTGCACCATTTCCTTTAAAATTCCATGCTTTTCTTTCTCGTTCCCATGCAGCAGCATATTGAATATTGAAATTATTAGGTGTAAACTGTACATCAATTATTCCGGTATTTTTATCGATAAAAAGTGTTTTGTTCCAGGTTTTACCTCCATCGGTAGTTCTAAAAATTCCGCGTTCAGTATTTGGAGTGTAAAGATGACCAATAACTCCGATGATAACTTCCTCAGAATCATTAGGATTAATTAAAATTCTGCCAATATGATGAGAATCATTTAAGCCCATATCTTGCCAGGTTTTACCATTATCAGTACTTTTTAAAACCCCAATTCCGGAATAGGAAGATCTTGAAGAATTATTCTCACCTGTTCCAACCCAAATGGTTCCGTTTTTCCAATCAATTGCAATATCACCAATATTTTGAGTAGGGGAATTATCCATAATTGGAGTAAAAGTTGTGCCATTATTATTAGTATGCCATAATCCTCCAGATGCATAAGCAACGTAAAATTCAGTTGGATTACTTGGGTTAACATCTAAATCTACAACACGACCACTCATTACCGATGGTCCGATAGAGGTAAAAACCACATTTTGTACAGGAGATTGTTGTGCAAAAAGTATATTACAAAGTAAAAGTGTAAACAGAAGAGAGATTATATTTTTCATGTTTTTTATAATGTAAGTAAGTTATAAATATAAACAAAAAACTCGCTTGAATTAACAAAGCGAGTTTTTAAAATTGTTATTGTAAAAATTAATTATCAATATTGATATAATCATCATATTCTATTTCAAAATTCATTTTATGATTTGCTTCTTCACCAGCTAATTTTTTAAATATTATTTTCAATTCTTTCGTAGGTGCTGCTTTTGAAAGGCGAACATATAATTTAAAGGCTGCTTTTTCTCTTTTCATTGCTAAAATTAAAGCATCTTGGTAGGTCATTTTCCCCTTTGTATTAGATTTTACCAAATAATCGCTCATTTTCATGTCAAGGATATCTTCTTTTTTTGCTTCGAATTTACCTTCAGACTTAATTTTTTTCAATCGAGCCTCATGTCCTCTTTCTTCCTTTGAAAATTTATCAAAAGTATCTTTCATTGATTTTGTTTTAGCTTGTGAAGAAAGGCTTTCATAAAACTCGGCAGCTCTTATCTCATTCGTTATTGCAAAATCTAGTATTTCGTCTATTGATTTAAATTTATCCATTATTAGAGTTTTTTATCTATTGTAAAATTAGAAAAATGTAATAGATAAATATCTATAAAACTCGAAATTTTTCAAATATTTAGAAAAAAGTTATAAATAATACAACATAAGTAATATCGTATTTTGTAAACAAATGATTAAATTTGTTATTCTTAATTTAAAAACACAATACAATGAAATACTTACCTATTGATAATAAGCTATTTACAAAAAACAGAAATAAATTTGCTAAAAAAATGAAACCAAATTCAATGGCAATTTTTAATTCTAATGATGTTTATCCTATTAGTGCAGATAGTACCCTACCTTTTGCACAACACAGAGATATTTTTTATTTATCTGGTGTAGATCAGGAAGAAAGTGTTTTAGTTCTCTTTCCGGATTGTCCAAAAGAAGACCATAGAGAAATCTTATTTTTAACTGAAACAAGTGATCTTATTGCTATCTGGTATGGTAAGAAATTAAATAAAGATGAAGCTTTTGAAACTTCAGGAATTAAAACTGTGTATTGGTTACAGGATATGGAAAAAGTTTTATTCGAGTTGATGACACAAGCTGAAAATGTATATATCAATACCAATGAGCACTATCGCGCTAGTATTGAAACAGAAACGCGTGATGCTCGTTTTATCAAAGGTTTAAAAAATAAATATCCTGCGCATACTTATTTACGTAGTCAACCAATTTTACAAAGACTTCGATCTATTAAAGAACCTGAAGAAATTGCATTGATTCAACAAGCTTGTAATATTACCGAAAAAGGACTTAGAAGAATTCTAGATTATGTAAAACCTGGAGTTTGGGAATATGAAATTGAAGCCGCGTATACTCATGAGTTTTTAAGAAATCGTGCCAATGGTTTTGCTTACACTCCTATTATAGGTTCGGGCTTTAGTGCATGTGTTTTACATTATATAGAAAATAACCAGGAGTGTAAATCAGGGGAAGTGATCTTGATGGATGTTGGAGCAAGTTATGCCAATTATGCCAGTGATATGACCCGTTGTATTCCTGTTTCCGGAAAATTTTCCAAACGACAAAAAGATGTTTACAATGCGGTGCTTCGTGTAAAGAAAGCTGCTGCAAAAATGTTAGTTCCAGGAACTATTTGGGCTGATTATCATGTTGAAGTGGGCAAATTAATGACAGAAGAATTATTAGGATTAGGATTGATTACTAAAGAAGATGTGAAAAATGAAGATCCTAAATGGCCTGCATATAAAAAATATTTTATGCATGGAACTTCTCATCATATGGGCTTAGACACCCACGATTATGGTATTTTAACTGAACCTATACAAGCTGGAATGGTATTTACAGTTGAACCAGGTATTTATATTCAGGATGAAAATTTAGGAATCAGAATAGAAGATGATTATGTAATTCAGGAAAAAGGAGAGCCAATTAATTTAATGAAAAATATTCCAATTGAAGTGGATGAAATTGAAGCTTTAATGGCTGCAGCTAAAAAAAGTCATTAAACTTTATTTGATAGGTAAACCATTCATCAGATGACTATAACCATTATAGTGTTAGTCATCTGATGAATTTTGTTTATAATTAAATTATTACTTCTTCTTAAAAATTAAAATCAAACCTCCAGTTACAATGTAACAAACCACAATAGCCAGTATTCCAAACTTTATTGCAGCAGAATAAAAAGCCAGGCTACTCCATCTTTGTTGTAAATCACCAAGTAGTAATTTAACCAGAGCAACATTTTCTATAATATCAAAAAAAGCAGCAATAAATGGGAGTAAAAAACTAACGTTTTTAAAGTATGTATATTTTGATTTTAAAAATAGGTGATTGTTGATTTTAAAAATCAGCATAGCTAAAAAGGAACTATAAATAATCAAAAATAAAAAGTCAAAACCAAGACTTATTCCTGCAGCTAATCTTGCTGTAGAGTCCCATTTATTAATAATTTCTACAGAATTTGAAAGTTCTTTTGCCAACTCAAAAGAAACAATACCATTTTTTGAAATTTTATTAATCAAAAAACTATCAAAATAACGCATTACAAAAACAGAAAGCACCAATAAAATCAATAATAAAAATGAAAAAATCTTTTTGTTTTTTACGCTAAAATTCTGAATGTAATTTTCAAACATATCTTAAATAAAAATTTATATTTTGATAAATATACAGTAATTTCGCTTAATAATTTTTGAGATATGGCTCATATAAAATATAAAAATATTGATATTCATTACACCGTAAAAGGTGTCGGTTCGGCAGTAATTTTATTACATGGTTTTTTAGAAAATGTTAGTATGTGGAATGAAATAGTTCCGCTTTTAGCGAAGAACAATAAGGTAATTTGTATTGATCTTTTAGGGCATGGTGGCACGGAAAATTTGGGCTATATTCATACTATGGAAGAGCAATCTGAAATGGTAAAACATATTTTAGATCATTTAAAATTAAGGAAGTATATATTTATAGGACATAGTATGGGGGCTTATATTTCTCTTGCTTTCGCTAAAAAATATCCTGAAAAAATTAAAGGTTTGTGTTTGATGAATTCAACTGCACAACCCGATGATTTGGAAAAACAATTAAATCGAGACAGAGCTATTGCAGCAGTAAAGAAATATAAAGATACTTTTGTAAAACTGGCAATTCCCAACTTATTTTCAGAAGCTAATAAAAGCATATTAATAAATGAGATTAAGCAGATTACCAAAGAGGCTTTAAAAACTTCAAAACAAGGAATTATTGCTGCCATGGAAGGGATGAAAATTAGAAAAGATCATACACTTATTTTTAAAACATCTAGTTTTCCAATATTGATGATAATCAGTAAGCAGGACCCTGCATTGGATTATCAATCGTTGATAAATCAAACAAAAAATACTCCGGTTTTAACCCAGGAATTTCCAGATGGACATATGAGTCATGTAGAGAATAAAGAGGAATCAAAGCTTGTGTTACAAAACTTTATCAGGATTTGTAAATAAAGTATTTTGTTAATATTATTTTAACTGTTAAAAAATATCATGATGACTCAAAAATGTCCTTTATGTTTAGATATGAGCTCTACTTTTTATAAAACGGAAAAGCAGCACTTTTATCTTTGTAAAAACTGTAAAGGAATATTTTTAGATAAAGATAGCTTACTAGATAAAAATGAAGAAAAAGAGCGTTATTATTTACATCAAAATCACATTAATGATTTAGGGTATATAAAGTTTGCAGACCCAATTATTTCGGCTATAAAATATTTTTTTGATTCGACACATCAAGGTTTAGATTTTGGAGCCGGTCATACTCCTGTAATTTCTGAAGTATTAAAAAGAGATGATTTTCAGGTAGAAATATACGACCCACTTTTTTTTAATAACATGAAAGTTTTAGATATAAAATATGATTTTATAAGCTCTTGTGAGGTAATTGAGCACTTTTATGATCCAAAAAAAGAATTTGAACTTTTGTATAATATGCTAAAACCAAATGGAAAATTAATCTGTATGACCGATATTTTTAATGGTACAAATTTTGATACATGGTATTATATGACAGATCCAACACATGTGTTTTTTTATCAGAAAGAAACTTTTGAGTGGATTAAAAATAATTTTAACTTTAAAGATGTTACTATTAATAATAGGTTAATCATTTTTACAAAATAAATATAATTTTAAACAGATGAAAAATATAGTTTTGGCAATATTATTTATTGCATTTATCGTTCCGCTTAAAGCGCAAAGTAAAAAAGAATTAAAAAAAGCAGCAGAAGCAAAAGAATATGCAGAGATGCAAATGTTGGTAAATTCAAAAATTTATTTTTTTGAAGCAGATTGGGCATCAACACAAAAGGGAAGAAGGATTAACCTAACTTCAAATCCTAATTTTTTAAGAATTGAAAACGATAATGCTGATATTGATATGCCTTTTTTCGGAGAAGCTTACTCTGCTAGAATTGGTATTAGTGGTGAAGGTGGAATCATTTTTAAGGGTATAATTGAAAACTATAGTTTAGAGTACAATGACAAAAAACAAAGAGCAATCATAAAGTTTAATGCCAAAGGTAAAAGTGATTATTTTACTTTTATTCTAACTGTCTTTAAGAGTAATAATGCTAATTTGTATGTAACAAGCAATAATAGAAGCGGAATTAATTACGATGGCAGAATTGCTAAATTGGATAAAAAAGAATAATTCAAAATTTAGTTTTAAGGGTCTTTATTTGATTAATTTATCTAAATGTCTTTCTACTTTCATTTCTAGAGTTACTAATTTACCCTTATAAAAAACACTATTGATTATCCAGGGTATTGGCATATTATGCCCGTCTTTTTTACTTTTTATTGAATTAATTGTTAGAGGAACATTTTTCTTTTTTGCATATTCTCTTAGTAATTTATTGGTATAAAAGTCGGTAAAAGGACAGGTATCTGAATAATATGCTGTAATTCCTTTATTATCGGGGCAAGTTCCAGATTTAGCAGTCTCCATTATTTTTGGATAAGTTGCATTTTTATTTGTTTTAAGTCCCCAAAGCTTAAAATAGGGCGCTGCTTCATCAATTATTTCAAAACCTTGATATTTAAGAAACTTTGGATCGCTCATAAAAGGACGTTTTTTATCACTTGAAATTGCAATAATTCCGTCCATGTTTTTCGTATCATTTTTACATTCTTGTAATAACTTTTTACCATTTCCTTGTCCCTTAAATTGACCTGATACCCAAAAGCAATTAATTACCATAAAATTTTTTCCAATTAATGGTAGCCAAGAATTTTCAATAGGAACATATTCGATAAAAACTTTTCCACGAACATCTAGTTTTCTAAAAGTATAGCCATTTTTGAATTCGGTTTTTAACCATTCTTTTTTCTTTTGATAACCTTTGCTACTTTTTTTATCGCTAATTGCACAGCATATATGTTCCTCTTGTATATTTTTATTGGTTAGTTTTATTATTTTCATTTCTTAATAAGGATCATCTATTTAAGTGCATTCCATCCTTGGGCAATAATTTCAATTTTCTGATTAGCTCTTGTTATTAAATTTACACCTTCTTTTTTGTCAGTTATATGACCAATAACCGTTAAATTAGGATTTGCCTTTATTTTTGGAAAATCATCTTGTGAGATAGTAAAAAGTAATTCGTAATCTTCACCACCATTTAATGCAACGGTTGTACTATCCATATTAAATTCTTCACAAGTAGAGATTACTTGTGGGTCGAGCGGAATTTTATCTTCAAATAAATTACAACCTACTTTTGATTGTTTACAAATGTGTAATATTTCAGATGACAAACCATCCGAAATATCCATCATTGCAGTGGGTTTTACTTTTAGATCTTTAAGGAGTTTTACAATATCTTTTCTACTTTCTGGCCTCAATTGTCTTTGAACTAAGTAAGTGTAATTTTCTAATTCAGGTTGTGCATTTGGATCAGCTTGAAATACTTGTTTTTCACGTTCTAAAACCTGTAAACCTAAATAAGCAGCACCTAAATCACCGGTTACTACAAGTAGATCATTTGGTTTTGCACCATCTCTGTAAACAATATCTTTGTCATCAGCCTCGCCAATTGCAGTGATACTTATCAATAAGCCTTTGGTAGAAGATGTAGTATCTCCACCAATTAGATCAATATTATAGGCATTACAAGCAATCTTAATTCCGGCATATAATTCTTCTAAAGCTTCCAAAGGGAAACGATTTGATACTGCGATAGAAACAGTTATCTGTTTAGCATCTCCATTCATAGAATATACATCCGATAAGTTTACCATTACCGCCTTATAGCCTAAGTGTTTTAAGGGAACATAACTTAGGTCAAAATGAATGCCTTCTATCAGTAAATCGGTTGTAATTAAAGTCTGCTTATTTGAGTAATCTAGTACTGCACAATCATCTCCAATTCCTTTTATTGTAGATTTATGCTTAATTTTAAATTGATTGGTAAGATGGTCAATTAATTTGAATTCACCTATTTTTGATAAAGGTGTACCCGATTGATTTTTGTTTTCTGTCATTTTGTAAAGATAAATTAGAAAATGTAAAATTAGGTATCAATTTTCAAAATAAAATTTTAGTTCAGAATAAAAAAGTATAAATTTATAGCGATAAATTAAGATTTTGAGTATAGTTAATAAAATTTTAGACAGAGCCTATAAAAAAGCTAAGAAGATTAGCATAAATACAGACTCTAAAATTATTTTCTTTAGTGATCTTCACAAGGGAGATAACAGCTATGCCGATGATTTTACCCATAATTACAAGATTTACAACCGTGCATTAAAAAATTATTATAAAGAAGATTACACTTATGTTGAGGTAGGAGATGGTATTGAACTTTGGGAAAATAAATCTTTTGAACCTATTTTTAAAGCTCATGAAAGCACTTTTAATCTGTTAAAATTATTTAGTAGAAACGGTAGATTGCACATGCTTTGGGGGAATCATGACATGGAGTTTAGAAACCCATTAAAAGTTGAAAAAATAATTCATACTTTCTTTAAACCTAAAAATCTTAAAATAAAAGATTTGTTTTTTGATTTGAAATATGAAGAAAGCTTATTGCTTAATATTGAGAATAGCAGTAAAAATATTGTTGTATTTCATGGTCATCAAGCAGATTACATGAATTATATAAATTGGAAATTTAATCGCTTTTTTGTACGTTACTTTTGGAAATATATTCAACGATGGTTTGGTGTTAGTGACCCAACGAGTCCTGCTAAAAACCATACTAGTTTGATACGTGTGGAGAAGAGATTGAATAAATGGATTGTTAAAAATAAAAATCAAATGGTAATATGTGGACATACACATCGTCCGCGATTTCCTGACTCTAGTGATATACCTCTTTTTAATACCGGAAGTTGTGTACATCCTGATTCTATTATTGGGATTGAGATTGTAAATCTAAAAATATCTTTGGTTAAATGGTATGAACATTTTGATGAATCAAGTCAGGAAAATAAAATTATAAAAGTACTTTTAGAAGGGCCAACAGATATAAAAAAGTTTATTTAAATAGATTCTTACTCTATTGAATATTAAATAAAATACAAAATGAGACCTTATATTTTAGCAGAAAGTAACTGGAAAACGCTTAAAGATACCAAAATTGAATTAGCAGTGCTTCCTTGGGGAGCAACAGAAGCACATAATTATCATTTACCTTATGCAACTGATAATTTTGAAGCCAATTCTATTGCAGAAGAATCTGCAAAAATAGCCTGGGAAAATGGTGCTAAACTAATTATCTTACCAACAATTCCATTTGGTGTAAATACGGGGCAAACGGATATATATTTAGATATCAACCTCTATCCAAGTACACAATTTGTTATCTTATCAGATATCATTGAAGTCTTAAACCGGCAAGGAATCTACAAACTTTTAATTTTAAATAGCCATGGTGGGAATGACTTTAAAACCATACTAAGAGAATTGGGCACAAAATATCCTAAAATGTTTTTAACAACTGCCAATTGGTTTCAATCATTAGATAGGAATAAATATTTTGATAATCCAGGAGATCATGCTGATGAAATGGAAACTAGCTTAATGCTTTATCTCAAACCTGAACTAATCTTACCAAAAGAAGATTGGGGAAAAGGAAAAGAGAAAAAAAATAAGATAAAAGCTTTTTCAGAAGGTTGGGCTTGGATGGAAAGAAAATGGTCTCAGATTAGTGAAGATACCGGTGTTGGTAATCCTGAATTAGCAACTAAAGAAAAAGGGGAAAGGTTTTTTAAAGCCGTAAGCGAAAAATTAGCCAATTTAATGATTGATATTTGCAAGGCTGACACTGATAATTTATATAAATAATATTCTATGTTTATAATTGATAAACCTTATGCTTCTAATTTTTTGATCAATTCTATTAAGAAAAATAATTTTAAAGTCATTGCAACTTCAGAAGCAAAAAATCTAATTTCAGATAAATCTTTAAACTGGATATCAGAGAAAGACGCTGTAAATTATTTAAAAATACACAGGAATACACCCATTTATTCTAACTCTGAAAATGCAATTTACTGGATCAATAACAATCTTAACTTTACAAATTTACCTGGTAGTATTCTTTTTTTTAAGAACAAAATAAAATTTAGAGATCTTATTAAAGATATTTTTCCAAATTATTTTTTTGAAGGAGTTTACTTAGAAGAATTGGATAATTTTCCAATTGCAAAACTAAAATTTCCACTTATTATAAAACCTGCAATAGGTTTTTTTAGCGTGGGAGTTCATAAAATTGAAAATTCAAATGAATGGTTTCAAACTATAAAACAAATTAAGCTTGAAATTAAAGAAATTGAAGGATTATACCCTAATGAAGTTATTGATACAAACCAATTTATTATTGAAGAATATATCGAAGGTGAAGAATATGCAATTGACTGTTATTTTAATAAAGATGGAGAAGCAATCGTGTTGAATATATTGCATCATATTTTTTCATCAGGAAAAGATGTGAGTGATCGGGTTTATTCAACTTCAAAAGAAATCATTGAAAAAAATATCAATCCTATTGAAAAATTCTTAAATACGATTGGATCAAA